>CAZWUP010000010.1:0-25223 GCA_964637045.1 uncultured Porticoccaceae bacterium
GACCTCGATGTCGCCCAGGTGGCCGCCGACCAGCACCGCGGCACCCTGATCGTGGCTGGCCACAGGTATGCCTACCATGTCGCCCAGGACGATGGCACCCTGTATATCCACCTCGGCGGCCGGCATTTCGAGGTCGGCATCGTCGACGAGTTCCAGGCCGCGGGCCGCCACGACGCCGACGGCGACGGCGACCTGCGTGCCCCCATGCCCGGGGTGGTGGAGGCCATCTATGTGGCCGTGGGGGACAGGGTCGCCGCTGGCCAGCCGATGCTGCTTATCGAGAGCATGAAATTGCAAACCGAAATCCACGCCCCCGTCGCCGGCACGGTCAGCGCCATCAATGTCGAGGTCGGCGGCAGCTTTCAGCGCAATGCCCTGCTGGTGGCCGTGGCGGCAGCTTCCGAGGAACACCCATGAGACGAATCGAGTCCGGGCTGAACACCAATTCCGCCCTCTACAAGCGCTACCGGGAGCACAATCTGGCCATGATGGCCGACTTCCACCAGCGCCAGGACAACGCCCGCCACCACCGCCCCGAGCGGGATATCAGCCGGCTGCGCAACCAGAACAAGATGCTGCCCCGGGAGCGCCTGGAGCTGCTCCTCGATCCGGGTACCCCCTTTCTGGAGCTGTCGTCCCTGGCCGCGGGCGAAGCCTACGGCGGCGCCGCCCCCGGTGCCAGCTGCATCACGGGTATCGGCGTGGTCGCTGGCCGGGAAGTGTTGATCAACGCCAGCGACAGTTCGGTGAAGGGCGGGGCCTGGTATCCCCTGACGGTGAAGAAGATCGTCCGCGCCCTCGATATCGCCATCGACAACCGCCTGCCGGTGATCCACCTGTGCGACAGCGCCGGCGGCTTCCTGCCCCTGCAGTCCCATCTCTTTGGCGACAAGTACATGGCCGGGCGCATTTTTCGCAACCAGAGCCAGCTGTCCAAGCTGGGCTGCCAGCAGCTGTCCCTGGTGTTTGGCCACTGCACTGCAGGGGGGGCCTATATCCCGGCGCTGTCCGATTATTCGGTGATCGTGGCGGGCACCGGGGCGGTGTTCCTCGGCGGCCCGCCCCTGGTGAAGGCAGCTACCGGGGAGGATGTCAGCGTCGACGAACTGGGGGGCGCGCGCATGCACACCTCGGTGTCGGGGACCTGCGACTACTACGCCGCCAGTGAACGGGAGGCCATTGCCCTGGGCCGGGAAATCGTCATGCAGTGGGCGCAGCCGCCCAAGTTCGCCCTCCAGCGGGAAACCCCGGAGGAGCCCTACTATGATCCCGATGAGCTCTACGGCATCATTCCCGACACCACCAAGGCGGGTTTCGACATGCGCGAGGTGATCGCCCGCATGGTGGACGGCAGCCGTCTCGCCGAGTACCAGCCGGACTACGGCACCACCCTGGTGTGCGGCTTTGCCAACCTGTGGGGCTACAAGGTGGGCATCATCGGCAACAACGGCGTACTGTTCAACGACAGCTCCCTCAAGGCGGCCCATTTTATGGAGCTGTGCAATCAGAACCGGGTGCCGCTGATCTTTCTGCAGAACATCACCGGCTACATGGTTGGCAAGGAGTACGAGCAGCAGGGTATCACCAAGCACGGCGCCAAGATGATCATGGTGCAGGCCTGTTCCGAGGTGCCCAAGTTCACGGTGATGACCAATGGCTCCTTCGGCGCCGGCAACTATGGCATGTGCGGCCGCGCCTTTGACGCCCGCTACCTGTTCAGCTGGCCCAACAGCCAGATCAGCGTAATGGGCTCGGAGCAGGCCGCCAACACCCTGGCGACGGTCAAGATCGACCAGTTGCGGCGCACTGGCGAGGCCCCGGACCCCGAGCAGATCGAGGCCATCCGCCAGGCGGTACTGGCCGACTACGAGAACCAGACCAGCGCCTACTACAGCTCGTCGGAGCTCTGGGATGACGGTATCCTGGACCCGGTGGCGACTCGCAACGCCCTGGGTATCGCCATCAGCACCTCCCTCAACACCCCCTTCGGGGAGCCGCGCTACGGCGTACTGCGGCTCTGACCGGGCCACCACCACCTTTTCGGAACCCGACCATGCACGCTTTTTCATTGACCCCGGATCAGCAGGCCCTGATGGATCACGCCGACAGGTTCGGCCGCGAGCGCCTCTACCCGCTGGCTGCCAAAATGGACCTGGAGGAGTACTGGCCCGCGGAGATCTTTCCCGAGATGGCTGCCCTGGGCATGCTTGGCACCACGGTGCCGGCGGTCTACGGCGGCGCCGGCATGTCCCTGTTCGACACCGGCGTCATGCTCCAGGCCTTTGCGCGCTGGAACCACGCCCTGGCCCTGAGCTGGATCGCCCACGACAACCTGTGCACCCACAATATCGCCCGCAACGGCAGTGACGAGGTGCGCCAGCGCTACCTGCCGGGCCTGTGTTCCGGCGAACTGGTGGGCTGCCTGGGCCTCACCGAGCCGGGGGCCGGGTCCGATGCCCTGGGATCCATGCGCACCCGCGCGGTGGCCGATGGCGACGATTTCCTGATCACCGGCAACAAACTCTATATCACCAACGGCCCGGTGGCGGATCTCTGCCTGCTCTACGCCAAGACCCAGCCCGACGCCGGCTCCAAGGGCATCACCGCCTTTGTGGTGGAAACCGCCACTCCGGGTTTTGCGGTGGCCCAAAAGCTGGTGAAGATGGGCTTTCGCGGCAGCCAGACTGCGGAGCTGGTGCTCGACCAGGTGCGGGTACCCAGGGCCAATATCGTCGGCGAATTGCACCAGGGTCATCGGGTGGTGATGAGCGGCCTGGATGTGGAGCGCGCCCTGGTGGCACCCATCAGTGTGGGCATTGCCGAGCGCGCTCTGGCGCTGTGTATCGACTACGCCAGGACCCGAGTCCAGTTCGGCAAACCCATCGCCAGTTTCCAGATGGTGCAAGCCCATATCGCCGACATGTACGTGTGGGTGGAAACCATGAAAACATTCTCCGCCCGGGTATTGGCGGAGGTGGCGGAAGTTGATGAAACCCAGACCGGCCGCGGTGCCATCCATGCCCTCACCGCGGCCGCGGTGATGTACTGTGCCAACATGTGCAATCAGGTACTGGACCGGGCGGTGCAGGTGCACGGCGGCAGCGGCTATATCTGGGAGGCGGAGATCAATCGCCTGTTTCGCGCCACCAAGCTGCTGGAGATAGGTGCCGGCACCACCGAGGTGCGCAAGATGATCATTGCCGGGGAGCTGCTGGGCCCCTGAACCCTCTTCGCCAACCACCAACCGGAGCAGCTATGACAGCCCACCCCTTCGGCCTCAGTGATAGTGAGTTGCACACTCTGCCCTGCGCCTACCGGGACGACCTCCTCGCCGGCATTACCGTGGTGGTTTCCGGGGGTGCCAGCGGTATTGGCAAGGCCACCGCCTGGCTGTGCGGCCGCCTGGGGGCGGAGGTGGTGCTGGTGTCCCGGGACGCCGCCAAGCTGGACGCCGCCCGCGCCGCCATGGCCGCCGCGGGGTTGCGGGTGGTGGCCTATCCCCTCAATATTCGCGACCCCGATCAGGTGCGCGACACCCTAGCCACCATCACCGCCGAGGTGGGCAACTTCACCGTGCTTATCAACAGCGCCGGTGGCCAGTTTCCAAAACCCGCCCTGGATATCACCGACAACGGCTGGCGGGCGGTGGTGGACACCAACCTCAATGGCACCTGGTACATGATGCAGGCGGCGGCCCGTCTGTGGCGGGACCGCGGCCGGGGTGGGGCCATTGTCAATCTGGTCGCCGTGGTTGACCGCGGGATGGTGGACATGGCCCACAGCTGCGCCGCCCGGGCCGGGGTCATTCATCTTTCCAAAACCCTGGCGGTGGAGTGGGCGCCCCTGGGTATCCGGGTGAATTGCGTGGCCCCCGGGGTGATCGCCTCCGAGGGCATGACGGTCTACAGCGATACCGCCCGCGCCGCCTTTCCCGGCTCCAACCCCATGATGCGCTTCGGCTCGCCCTGGGAAGTGGCCCAGGCGGTGGTCTACCTGGCCAGCCCGGCGGCGGCCTTCATCACCGGCGACACTCTCACCATCGACGGCGGCGGCCGCCTGTGGGGGGAGCTGTGGCCCCACGCCAAGCCGGACTACTTCAAATCACTCTGAGCTCTCCCGGCTGCCGTGCCGGGACTGGGCCGAGTATTGCGTACCATGCTGCAACTGGTCACCCCATCACCTTTTCCAGCAGCGCCAGCAGGCGTGCCGAATGGGGGGCCTTGAACAGCGGGGTCAGGCTGAGCAGGCCCTGTTTGTAAAAGGCCTTGGCGTGGCTGAGCTGGCGGAAGCCGTCAAAACCGTGGTAGCTGCCCATGCCGCTGTGACCGACGCCGCCGAGGGGCATGGTGTCCTGGAGGACGTGGGCGGCGATGTCGTTGACCACCATGCCTCCGGAGGTGGTGCCCGTCTTGAAGGCGGCGATTTCACTTTTGCTGGTGCCGAAGTAGTAAATGGCCAGGGGGCGCTCGCCGCCATTGATATGGGTGATGACTTCGTCCATGGTGCGGTAGGTGCGCACCGGGAACAGGGGGCCAAAGATCTCCTCCCGCAGGCAGGCGGTATCCAGGGGGGGATCGATCACCAGGGTGGGTGCCAGTTTGTTGCTGGCGACGGGCTGCCCGGCGGGGCTGTCGGCGAGGGGGATCAGGCGCGCCCCGCGGGCTGCGGCCTCGTCCAGGTAGCGGTTGAGCCGTTCCAGGTTGCGGCCGTCAATCAGGGAGCAGTAGTCGCTGTTGGTGGCCAGCCCCGGGTAGCTTTTGGCCACGAAGGCCCGGCACCGGGTGACGAAGTCGTCCATGAGTGCCTCGGGTACGAAGGCGTAGTCCGGTGCCAGGCAGATCTGTCCGGCGTTGGCGGTCTTGAACACCAGGGTGCGCAGCACCGCGCTGGCCAGGTCGGCGCCGCTGCCGATCACCACCGGGCACTTGCCGCCCAGTTCCAGGGTCAGGGGTACCAGATGGTCGGCGGCGGCGCGCATCACCTCCCGGGCCACCGCCGGTGCGCCGGTGAACACCAGGTGGTCGAAGGGCTGCCGGGTAAAGGCCTCCCCCACCTCCCTGCCGCCGGTGACCACCGCCACCTCGGCGGGGTCGAAGTATTCCGCCACCAAACGCTGCATCAGGGCCGAGGTTTCCGGGGTCAGCTCCGAGGGTTTGATGAGCGCCCGGTTGCCCGCCGCGAGGGCGTTGGCCAGGGGCGAAAACGACAGTTGCACGGGAAAATTCCAGGGCGAGACGATGCCCACCACCCCCAGGGGCTGGTAGAACACTTCGGCCCGGGCGCCGCACAGGTTGAGGGGAAACTTGGCGCCACGGCGTTCCGGCTTCATCCAGGCCCCGGTGTGGCGGCGGCAGTATTTCAGGCTCTCCAGGGGAATCAGCACATCCAGGACGATGCTCTGGAAGCGGGAGCGGGAGCCGTAGTCCCGGTCGAGGGCCCGGGCGATGGCCTCCTTGTGCCCCCGCAGCAGGGCGATGGCCCGATCGAGGCGGTCGCGGCGGGTAGCCAGGCTTGGGTAGGGTTCCCGCAGGCAGTGCTGGCGCTGCAGGCCCACCAGGGCGGCGATATCGGTCATGGGGTTGGCGGGGTTGTTCACAGTATTTACTCCGGGGTGATGCCGGCCTGGGCGAGAATCCGCCTGGCCTGCTTCAGATGGGGCAGGTCGAGCATCTTGCCGTCCAGGGCCAGGGTGCCGGTGGTGCTCGCGGCAAAGGCCGCACAGACCCGCCGGGCGTGGGCGATCTCCGCGGCGCTGGGGGTGAAGCATTGGTTGATCACCGGGATCTGCGCCGGGTGGATGGCTATCTTGGCGCTGAAACCCTCCTGGCGGGCGCGCTGGCATTCGCGACGCAGCCTGGTCTCGTCGCGAAAGTCGGCACAGATGCCGTCGATGGCCTGCATGCCGCCGGCGGCGCACAGCAGCAGGCAGTTCGCGCGATTCATGCGGTGAACCAGGAAATGGGCACCCTGGTCGTCTGTATTGGCAGCGGCGCCGAGGTCGGCAGCCATGTCCTCCGCCCCCCAGGTCATGGCCCGCAGCCTGGGGCTGGCGGTGGCAAAGGTCCCCTGGTTGAGGGCGCCACTGGCGGATTCCACCAGGGTCATGATCCCCGTCATTCCCAGGGGAATATCGTGCTGGGCCTCGAAGGCGGTCAGGTAGTGGTCCAGGGTGACGATATCAGCCGCCGTGGCCGGCTTGGGCAGCAGGACGCCCCGGGGGCGCGCCGGGATTACCGCTCTCAGGTCCTGGAGCAGATGGGCCGTGGCCAGGGGGTTGACCCGCACCCAGAGCTGGGCGGGGGCGCCCCTGTTGCCCTCCAGGTACTCCGCCACCATGGCCCGGGCGACCGCCTTGCGGCCCTCGCTTACCGCGTCCTCCAGGCACAGGATCAGGGCGTCGGACCCCAGGCTTCCGGCTTTGGCCAGCTTTTTGTCGCTATCCCCCGGCACAAAGGTGTAGGACCTCGGTTGCCTGGCACTCATGGCAAACTCCGTTGGAGCAGGGCAATCCGCAGCACGGTGCACACCAGGTCGCCGCGCTGGTTGAAGACCCGGTGTTCGAAGGTGATGATCCCCGCTTCGGGGCGGGAGTTGCTGTCCCGCTTGTCGGCGATCAGGGTTTCCACCCGCAGGGTGTCGTTGATGAACACCGGCTTGGGAAATTTCATCTCGCCAAAGCCCAGGTTCACCACCAGGGTGCCCAGGGTGGTGTCCTCCACGGAGACACCGCAGGCGAAGGCCGCGGTGTACATGCTGTTGACCACCCGCTGGCCGAATTCGGTGTTCCGCGCGTACTCGGCATCCAGGTGCAGGGGCTGGGGATTGTGGGTGATGGCGCAGAACAATACGTTGTCGGTTTCGGTAACCGTGCGTGTCAGCCGATGGTGGATTATCTGGCCGATCTCGGCCTGGTCAAAATAGATGCCTGGCATGGCGGCTCCTCTGGGGTGCCTCACTCCGGGGAGGACCGGGGTGGGTGAGTCCTGGTGTGGTTGCTGCGGCCCTTGCTGTTGGCAAGCGGGCGCTATCAGCCACGACTCTACAACTATATTGAGTAAAACTCAATAAAATGTCTGCGGTGTCCCCGGTGACGCGGTCGGCTGCCGCCGGCAGCTCGAAAAGCAAGGTTGCAGCCGGGGGCGGGTGGCGGTTGGCTATGGGTTTCGCGCCGTTGTGAAGTGCTGTGAGCCGGGGCTGCGCTTGCAGATGCCACAGGGCTGGAGGCCCCGTCGTCGGCGTCCTGGTCGACAGCCGCGCACCGAGCGGGATTTTACAGCCCTGGCCGGGCCGCTGGACAAACAACTTGCGAGACTATCGACTGCAGCTCAATTAATATTGACAAATTAGTCAATATGAATAAAATTTCCTTAGCCCTCCCGTCCGCGGTTGGCATAAAGCAAACGGAAACCCGGAGCTCGCCATGATTCCGAAGCCCATCGTCCGCAAGATTCAGGTGGATTTTTCCCAGGCCCGTATCGACTGGATTCCCGCCGACCCCGAGCTTGCCCAGTTCTGGAACGCCATCAGTCTCGGTCTGCCTCTCCTGGAAGGTTTCTTGATCCGCGCCCTGGGCCGGGCCAAACGCGAGCTGCCCCCCGACCGCCCGGATTTGATTGAGGACTGCCAGTTGTTCTGCGAGCAGGAGGGCTACCACACCCAGGCTCACCTCGGCTTCAACGACATGGTGCGCAAGACCGGTTACTACCCGCGCCTGGAGGAGTATATCGACAAGCTCAGAGAGGACTACGTCCGCTACGGTCGGGAGCGGGACCTGAGGTTTGCTCTCCTTTACGCCGAGGGTTTCGAGACCGCGGGACCCATCCTGGCGTCCTACTTTCTGGAGCGGGCCAACGCAAGGCTCCAGGACGACAATGTGGATCTGGTTACGGTGTCGCTGTGGCGCTGGCACCTGTCCGAGGAGTTCGAGCACCGCTGCTGCGCCTTCAATGCCGTGGAGGCGCTTTACGGCACCTACTGGGGGCGGGTCGGCGGTATCCTCTTCGCCACCCGCCACCTGCTAAACTTTGCCCTGTCCCTGAGCAGCTACCTGATTGCGGAGGACATCAAGGCCGGCCGTCTGGCGGGGGGGATCAGGGGCAGGCTGCGCAAATTCAGGGCCTACACTGGGCTCTTTGGCTATATCATCCCCAGAATCCTGGCCACCTTCAGCCCCTGGTATCACCCCCGCAACCTGCGCCCACCGCGGGGTTGCGAGGCAGTTCTCGCCGTGGCCTCGGAAACCCTGGACCTGAATGAGATGGCGCTGCGGGCGCGGCAGACCGTCTGACACCCAGGGGGGCGTTGAGCTGTCCAGTCTCCCAGTGCTCCCCACCATTCCCCCTGCCCTCCCTGATCGCCGCAAGCCGCGGTCAGTGGGCCCCTTTTTGCCTGCGTGAGCCGTTTTCCTCGCCGCCCCAAGGCCTGTAGGCCATGGCCATGGCCATGGCCAAGCGCCGCGACCGGGAGCTGGGGAGCAAGGACTTTTCCCGTGTGCTGAGGTTGTTTGATTGAGGGCCGCGGCAAGGGCGCGGTGGTCCGCTTCGGGCAAAAAAAAGCCCTGGTCCTATTGGGCCAGGGCATATCCAAGACCGGGTTGTCGAAGGGAGCGACGCGCCGGTATTACTCACAACGAAGAGGGGAACAATTCGCACCTTCTCAGAGTGGTCAAGGGGGATAAAGTTCAGGGTGCTGGCGATTTTATTTTTCATTGTCCCTGGGGTCGCTGTTTCAGTGCGCTGAGGCTTTACACATAAGTCAGATTCAAGGGCGACACGGTGGTGGCGGCCGAGGGCAGAGGTTTCCAGCACCGGCACGAGTACATCCCTGTAGCCTGCGTCGGCGACGTCCTGTCGCCGACGCTGCTGGAAACCTCTGCCCTCGACCCCGAAGTGTCGCCCTAATTTCCGACTTGTGAGTAAGTCAGTGCCATTGGTCCAAGGATAATTCATACCGGGTTAATGGCAGGGTAATGGGCTTTCAGGCCAATACCCGCAGCGGCTCCCCCGCCCAGAAGGCGAGGATGTCCGCCACCGCATCCCCGTAGAACACCTGATAGTTCTCCCGGGTGACATAGCCCATATGGGGGGACAGCAGCAGGTTGTCCAGGGTAAGGAATGGGTGGCCCGCCGGCAGGGGCTCCTGCTGGAACACATCCAGGGCGGCGCCGGCAATGGCGCCCGTGGTCAGTGCCTGGCTCAGCGCCTGTTCGTCGATCAGCCCCCCGCGGGAGGTGTTGATCAGCCAGGCGCTGGTTTTCATGGTGGCCAGCTCGGCGGCGCCGATCAGTCCCCGGCTGCGGGCGGACAGCACCATGTGCAGGCTCACCACATCCGCCTGGCGTAGCAGCTCCGCCTTGCTGGCGGCGAGGCGAACCCCGTGTTCCCCGGCGGTGGCCGCGGTGAGGTTCTGGCTCCAGGCCAGGGTGTCCATGCCAAACCCCTGGCCGATGCGAGCCACCTTGGCGCCGATGCGGCCCAGCCCCAGCAGGCCCAGGGTCTTGCCCTCCAGCCCGACGCCGATCCCCGTTTGCCAGCGCCCCGCCCTGGTGGCCTGATGCTCCCGGGGAATTCCCCGCAGGGCCGCCAGGATCAGGCCCCAGGTAAGCTCCACCGTGGGCTGCACCAGGCCGCCGGTGGCGCACACCCGAATACCCAGCTCCCGGGCCGCATCCAGGTCGATGGCGGCATTGCGGCCGCCGGTGGTCACCAGCAGTTTCAAGTTGGGCAGTTGTACCAGCAGGTCCCTGGCAAAGGCGGTGCGCTCCCGCATGGCGACAATGACCTCGGCGTGCCGCAGCCGCGCCACCAGCACCTGGGGGTCGGCCGTCCAGTCCCGATAGCGGATGATCTCCGCCCGGGCGGCGATGGCGGACCAGTCCGCGGCTTCGAGGGCGGCGTTTTGATAGTCGTCGAGAATGGCAACCTGCATGGTGGCTCCTGAGTATTTGGCGATGAGGAATTGTACGCTTTGAATATGATAGTGCCTTCTCTGTAGGTTGATTTTGCTCACAGCGCTTTGCGAACTACGCTGTGCTGTAGCCAAAGCACATTTATTACTGGGTCCGAACCCTTGACTGCTCTCGTCCTTCAGTCCCAGCACGCTCAGTGTTCTGCGCTGGTCAATCCGAACAAATAACGCCACATTGAAAACAGTCTCCGGACAGCCGAGGGCGGGGGAAAGTTCTGTGCTGGCAGGAGCAAAAGTTTTTTTTTGCGCCAAAGCGTGGTAAACAGGGGTGCCAAGCCAACCATTCTAAAGGACCCAATAATGATCGACACCTATGGCTACGCCCTCTCCGAGGCCAACGGCAAACTTTCCCCCTACCGCTTTCAGCGCCGCGATCCCGGCGCCAACGATGTGCTGATGGAGGTGCTGTACTGCGGCATCTGCCATTCCGACCTGCTGTCCGCCCACGATGGCCTCGGGCGCAGCATCTTTCCCATGGTGCCCGGCCATGAGATCGTCGGCCGGGTAACCCAGGTCGGCGCCGAGGTGACCAAGTTCAAGGTCGGCGACCTGGCGGGTATCGGCTGTATTATCGACTCCTGCCGCAGCTGCCCGGCCTGCAGCGACGGCGACGAGCACTACTGCAACAACGACCGCTTCACCGCCAGCTTCAACGGCCGGGAGCGGGATACCGGCGCCCCCACCTACGGCGGTTACAGCAAGCACTATGTGGTGGACCAGGACTACGCCATCCACATTCCCGCCACCATCGACGCGGCGGCGGCCGCCCCCCTGCTGTGTGGCGGCATTACCACCTATCGCCCCCTCAAGCGCTACAACATCGGCCCCGGCATGCGGGTGGGGGTGCTCGGCCTCGGCGGTCTCGGTCACCTGGGGATCAAGTTCGCCAAGGCCTTCGGCGCCAGTCCGGTGATGCTGACCTCCTCGCCCCACAAGGCGGAGGATGCCCGCAAGCTGGGGGCCGACGCGGTGATTCTCACCAGCGACAAGGACCAGATGGGCGCGGCCATGGGCAGCCTGGACTTTATCCTCAACACCATCTCGGCACCCCACGACCCCAACCCCTACCTGGGGTTGTTGAAGCGCAACGGCACCATGTGCCTGGTGGGCATGCCCGAGCAGCCCCTCACGGTGTACCCCATGTCCATCGTCTGGGGCGACAAGGCCCTGTCCGGCTCCCTGATCGGCGGCATCAAGGAAACCCAGGAGATGGTGGATTTCTGTGCACAACACGGCATTGGCGCCGATATCGAGATCATCCCCATCGACTATGTCAACGAGGCCTGGGAGCGGATGGAGAAAAGCGACGTGAAATACCGCTTTGTCATCGACCTGGCCACCCTCCAGCCCGAGGCATAGGGCCATGGACTATGTGAATCTTGGCCGCAGTGGCCTCAAGGTGTCCCGCTTGTGCCTGGGCTGCATGAGTTTTGGCAATCCCGGCGACGGCCTCCATCCCTGGGTGCTGGGAATGGACGCCGCCAAGCCCTTCTTCAAGGGCGCGGTGGAGGCGGGGATCAATTTCTTCGACACCGCCAACATGTATTCCGCCGGTGCCAGCGAGGAGGTCACCGGGCGTTGGCTGAAGGAATTCCTGCCCCGGGAGCAGGCGGTGATCGCCACCAAGGTCTACTTTCCCGACGATGGCAGCAACCCCTATGGGGGCGGTCACCCCAATGGCAGCGGCCTGTCCCGCAAGCATATCTTCGCCGCCATCGACGCCAGCCTGCAGCGCCTCGGTACCGACTATGTGGACCTCTACCAGATCCACCGCTTTGACCGCGCCACACCCATTGCAGAAACCATGGAGGCCCTCCACGATCTGGTGAAAATGGGCAAGGTGCGCTACCTCGGCGCGTCCACCATGCACGCCTACCAGTTTGTGGAAATGCAGTACACCGCCAGACTCAATGGCTGGACCGAGTTCGTGTCCATGCAAAATCTCTACAATCTGGTGTGGCGGGACGAGGAACGCCAGATGAACGAGTACTGTATCGCCAACGGCGTCGGCCTGATTCCCTGGTCGCCCCAGGCCGGGGGCTTTCTCACCGTGGATTGGCGCACCACCGGCAAGCAGCACTCCCCCCGGGCCAGCAGCGGCTCCTACTCCTCCAAGGTGTTTGGCACCGACGAAGACTACCAGGTGCTGGATGCATTGCTCGGGGTGGCGGCGGAAGTGGGCAGGCCCATGGCCCAGGTGGCCCTGGCCTGGGTGCTGCACCGCCCCGGGGTAGCCGCCCCCATTGTCGGCGCCACCAAGCTCCACCACCTGGAGGACGCCCTGGCGGCCCTGGAGGTGAAGCTGTCACCCGAGCAGATGACCAGGCTCGACCAGGCCTACACCTGGCCGCGGCTGCTGGGCACCCACAGGTAGGAATCCGTCCTCAGGCCGCCATCAGGGAGGTGATAAAGCGGCGGTAAGCCACCATGGCCAGGGCGGCGGACTGGGCATCGCGGCTGCCGACGGCGTCCGCGACCCGGCACAGCCGCGCCTTGATATCCTCCACCCGCTGCAGCAGGCGGTCGGTGGTGGCGGAGTCCAGCGGCGTGTAGATGGAGGCTTCCATAATGGACTCCAGGTACAGGGAGATGATCGGGTTTTTGGCGCTGTTGGCGATAAAGTAGATCAACTTCGCCGCGTGGAGAATAAAGGTCTCCCGGTCCGCGGCGCGCAGCGCCCGGCCCAGTTCCGCGAGCACCAGTTCCTCGTCGGCAGAGAGTTTCAGGGCCGCCAGGTAGGTGGCCTTTTCCTCAATGGCCTGCTTGGAGTCCTGCAACTCCAGAAAGTGGTAGCCGCTGTGCTTCATATAGATATTGACCGCCGCCACCACCAGGGCGGGGTTGGCGCGGGCCGCGAACAACCCGCCCACCCGGCCCTTGCGCTGTTCCACCAGGCCGACGAACTCCAGCATGCGGATGGCCTCGCGGAGAATGGAGCGGCTGACCTGGTACCTGTCGATCAATTCAGGCTCCAGGCCGATACGGTCGCCGGGGCTGAGGCGGTAAATATCGGCGCTCAGCCGGTACATCAATTCCTGGGCCATCCCGCCCTTGCGCTGCGCCACCCAGAAGGGCACCGGATCCCGGCTGGCGTGGATGCCGTCCCCTTCCTTCAGACAGGCGTCGATATGGTCCAGATAGCGGTTCATTGCGCTTACCGCAGCGGCGGCGTCCCGTCTGCCCAGGGCGCGCACCGTATCGCGCATATGGACCCATGACGGCTTGCCCCGGGTGATGGTCTCCCGGGATGGGGGGATGGTCATATCGAAGCGGTTGATCAGGATTTCGTTGATGGGCTGGATAAACAGATTGAGGGTGGGGTGGCGGGTGAGGTCGCTGATCAGGGCGAATACCCGGATCTGGTGCTTGGCCTCGGCGAGCAGGGAGTCCTGAAGGGTCTTGCCCGCCGCCACCGCCCGCTCCAGTTCGGCGATGCCGTTCTCATCGATGGTTTTTGCCAGCAGTTCGAGGGCCAGGCTGTTGAGGGTGCGGCTGGCCTCCATCAGGTCGTCGAGGCCGATCTGACTCAGTTGAATGTAGTCCCGGAGCAGATTGACGATGGCTTCCCGCGCCGGTTTGCGCACCCGCAGGCCGCCGCCGGGGCCGGGTACCGGACGGGCGATGCCCTGCCACTCGAGGATGCGCAGGGCCTCCCGCAGAGGGTCCCGGCTGACCTTGTAGCGGTTCATCAGCTCGGATTCCCGGCCCAGGTTGGCGCCCACCTGCCAGCCCTGGGCAATGATGTCCTGGGCGATGGTCTGGGCCAGGCGATAGCCGAGCTTGGGTTTTTTGGCCGGAGTCTGGTTCATCGAAGGGGGGTGCCGGGTGTCGCCCGGGGACTTTGCAGTTAGGCCTGGACTATACCACAGGGATTGGCCCCGCCCGCGGTCCTTCAGCCGGTTGGAGTGACGCATAAAAAAACCGGGCTGTGCCCGGTTTGTGGAAGGGGTGGTGACGGCAGTACTTATTTTAGCCCGCCAGTTGGCAGGGTATCGGGGTGCTGGTTTCCCAGGGGCGCCCGGTGCGGGCCATGTCGGTGGTGACGTCCTTCACCCACTTCAGCATGCGGCGCTCCGCCTCCAGGGCGTCGGTGGGGCCGACGAACTGCAGTTTCACCAGATAACCCAGGTCGATCAGGTGTTGGCAGCCCTGGAAGCCGAGGCGGTCGCGGATTTCGACGCGAAACTCCGGGGGGTAGATGCCCACGGTCTGGGTGTCCGCGTTCATGCGTTTGAGAATGTCCTCCACATCCGCCACCGGCACGATGTTCACCGTGCGGCAGGCCAGCAGGTTGGCGAACTCCACCGGCTCGTCGGTCTGCGACACAATCACCGCGCCACAGCGGTCGTCGCCCCGGTAGACCTTGTAGAAGTCGTCCTCCAGGGCCAGGCCCTGAATGCCTTCCTCCAGCTCCGGCACCGTGTATTTGGCTGGCGAGCTGAGGTGGGGGGGCAGCTCCTGCATGGCCTGGTACAGCTCTTTGCCCAGCCGGTTGAGTTTGGCCATCTGCTCCTCGTCCTCCGGGTCGCAGTGGGCGTAGATCACCCTGGCGTTGGCGCACAGCTCCTGGTTGTAGGCGCCGGCGTCGCAGGCGGCGCGCTTGGCCACTTCGACGATGGTGGCCTCGGATTCCAGGGCACTGGCGCCGATGATGGAGGCGCTGTGCTTGGGGTCCATGGTGATCAGGTCCAGCCCAGGTTGCAGGTACTTGGTGATGTGCTTGATGGAGTTGAAGCCGCCCCAGGCGATGATCTTTTCCACATTGCGGGGGGTGTAGATGCTGGCTTCCACGTTTTCGTCGCCGCCCTTCCAGTAGCCCGCCGACAGGTGGCGGGTGAGGGGGTGGTTGGGGTCGATGTCGATCATGGTGCGCAGGGCGGCAATGGCCGTCAGCGGGTCGTTGGACGGCAGCTTGACGATGGCGTCGGAACGGGTGATGGCATTGCGCAACACGGTGATAAAGGCGCACTTGGGGGAGTTGCCGGCAATCACGTGGACGGCGCGGGCGCCAAAGGCGCGGATATTGTACTCGCTGCCGTCGTCCATCACCGTGGGCACCCAGCCTTCCAGGTAGCGGGAGCCCACCGCCATTTCCACGTACTTCTTCAGGTAGTCCTTGTTGCACACCACGTCAAAGCCGGAGTACACCCCCCGCAGCACGGACTCGGTCATCCCCGAGGTGAGGGTGCTGATCTCGAAGGCCTCCTGCATATGGACGTTGTCCTGGAGGTTGAAGCGCTGGCCGAACTCCACCAGGAAGTCGATGATCTCGTCGATGCTGATGGTGTACAGGTCCAGCAGGTCCTTGGGGTTGGCCGCCAGCTTGCGCATGTATTTGGTGACGTCCGGGGTGGTGAAGCTCACTCCGCCCTTGCGGCCGGGATGTTCAATGGTGTAATCCTCGATCACTTCGCCGCGGATTATCAGTGGTACTTTGTAAACTTTCATGGTGGCTCCTCGCTGGGGTGGTGGCCCCTCTAGATCGGATTGGGCGCTGCCCTAAGCCGATGTCATGCAATGGTTTGGTGGCGTCGGGCAAGGCGGCGCCCACCCGCTTCGTACCCTTCAGGTTAGCTGCTCTTGGCCAGATCGTTGAGAAATTCCAGGGCCCGCTCGTGGGCATTGGTGGCGCCGGCGCAGTTGATCTTGTCGTTGCCGTCGTCGCTGATGTCGCTGTAGCGCTGGATGGTCGGCTCGACAAAAAAGCCGTGGCGACCACAGGGGCAGTCTTCGTCCCAGTGGCCGGTAACCTCGTCGCCGGTGATAAAGCCGCCCCAGTAGGTGTTGGGCAGCAGATCGAACCAGGCGAAGCGGCCGGTGCGCACACCGCTGCGGGGGTAGGGCTTGCCGGTCTCCGGGTCGAGGATAAAGGGAATCTGCAGGGGGGTGATGTGGTAGTTGCCGTGGTCGCACTCCGCCAGCTGGCTGGAGCACTCGGTCATGCCGTACACGGTGTAGGGCTTGGCGCCGACGAATTTCTCCACCTGCTGCTTCCAGTCCGCCGGCAGGGGCACACCCTTGGCGCCGCCGCCGGTGAAGATGATGGACTTGCTGTCGAACAGCTTGTCGATGCCGCGCTCCTGGGCCAGGCGCACGCAGTCCATCAGGATGGAGGGCACCCCCATAAAGATCACTTCCTTGCCCTGGCACTCGTTGATCACCCGCTCGATAAAGCGCTGCTGCAGCTCCTGCTGGCTGCCCTGCTTGCTCAGGCTCTCCTTGTACTTGGTGAGCAGATGCTCGGGGATCTCCAGCTGGTCCAGCTCCCCCTTGGCCTCGGCGCTGCGCACCCGGCCGGCGAGGGAGGCCACGTCGGCGCTCATCAGGTCGTCGTAAATGGTGTACACCTGGGCGTGGGAGTCGAACCTGTCGGCCATGGTCTGCAGGTTGCGCAGCCCGCCGTAGCGGCCGTAGCGGTAGGAGGGATAGATAATGGGTACCCCTTGCTTGGTGCCGTTGAGATACCCCTCCACCCGGTTGGGTTCGTCGCCATAGCCCTCGTTGTTGCGCAGGCGGCAGGTGGCAAAGCGCAGGATATCGTCCTTGTCCCGGGGGATGATGGACAGCTTGCCGGAGGTGCCGGAGGAGTGGACGATGCACATTGGGGTCTGCTCATCCAGGGCCTGGAACCAGTCGTCGATGGACTGGCAGCCGCTGACGTCGAGGTTGGACAGATCGTGGGCGGTGAGCTTGTTGAGCCACTGGGTGAGTTGCTTGAACTTGCCCTTTTCCAGCAGGGACATGGGGTAGGACTTGTAGGCGGTGTGCTGGAACAGGATGGGCACCACGTCGTCCAGGGTGGTGATGGCGTCCACCCCCTGGATCTCCGCCAGTTTGCCCAGGGTCACCACCTTGTCCTTGAGATCATTGAAGCGCTGTTGCAGCACCTTGAGCTGGAAGGCGTCCACCTCGGCCTGGGGCATGGCCCACCAGTCGCGGTAGGAGATCTCCACCAGTTTGTCGCTGTCGGTTTCAGTTATCATTTTCTAACCTCTGTTGGGAAGGAATTGTAAGACGGGTTTTTCACCACAGCCCCTGCTGTGGACGTCCCGTCTCGGTCAATAGTCGGTGGCTGGCAGATCCAGGTTGTTGATTAATTGTTCGAGCACCCTGGACGCCTGCTTCATATCCTCCAGGTCGAGGCCCTTGGCAATAAAGGCCTGGGAGCTCAGCTGGCGGTCCGCCAGGGAGGCGTAGGTTTGCACCCCAAGGGTGGTCAAGCGCACATTGCGGGATTTGGCGTGGGCCGGGTTGTCCACATATTCCACAAAGCCGTCGCTGGCCATGACGTCCGCCAGGCGCTGAATGCTCTGGCGGGTCTGGCCCATTTCCCGGGCGATCTGGGGTACGGTGAGGGGGCAGCCCGCCCGGGTGAGGGTGCCCAGCACCCGCCACCTGGAGGTGGTGATATTGATGTCGTCGGTCATCCGGGCGCCCTCTTCGAGGAAGAGGCCGTTGAGTTTGAAGATTTGCAGGGAAAGCTTGGTCATCATCTGGATCTGTTCATTGTTTTTCATGGGGCCTCCGGGGGCGCGGGTGTGATTATTCGCCTGAAAGTGACACCATGTTGTCATGGTGACAGCAATGTGTCAACTCGCCGGTGGCCGTTTTTGGCAATTTTTTAGTTGCGGTCTCGCAACTGTCTGGAGACGTGAATCCGGTACTGCTTGTTGCGGCCCTCGCCAGCAGGGAGACCCAAAGCGCTTCGCGGGGCTTCGACCTTGGTTCGAAGTTGGGCTTATTTCAGTGCCATTCAACGCAGCGCGACATTCACCGGAAGTCACCCGAAAAACTGTGTGACAGCAATGACATTGTAAAAAAAAGGGCCGACAGTTTCCTGTCGGCCCCGGTGCCAGATAGTGGTGGTTTTACATCAGAACCTGTAGGTGCCCTCAATGCCGTAGCTGCGGGGCGGCGCCACGGTATCCGTGGTCAGGCCGGCGGGGTAGGACAGCACCAGGGGGCTGGTGGTGTATTCCTCGTCGGTGAGGTTGCGGCCCCAGAGGGCGAGGGTAACCCCGTACTCTTCCAGGTCCAGGGTGGCGCGGGCGCCCACCAGGGAGACATCGTCAATCGTGCCCTGGGGTGAGGCCAGGGTTTGCGCCAGGGTGGCGGAGGAGTTGGGATAGTACTCGCCGCGGTAGGAGTAGTTGGCGTCCAGGTTCCAGGTGCCGTAGCTGGCGGGAATCAGGTAGTTGACCCTCAGGGTGTACTCCTCCTCGGGCACCGCGCGGGCGTAGTCCTTGCCCTGGTCGAAGGCCCAATCGATCCAGCCCAGGGTGCCGGTAACCATCAGCTGGTCGGTGACGATCCACTTGGCCTCCACCTCGATACCGTCAAAGTCGGCGCCGGTGGCGTTGTTGATAAAGGTGATGGTCTCGGTACCGTTGGGGCCCTGGTTGGTCAGCAGCTGGGATTGCTGAACGTCGTCGTAGAACACGTGGTAATAGGCGGTGTTCAGCTGCAGGCTGTTGTCGAAGAACTCGCCCTTCATGCCCAGCTCGATGTCGGTGGCGGTTTCCTCATCAAAGGGAACTGTGGTGTCCCCCCCCAGGCCGCGCAGGTTTTGGCCGCCGGAACGGCTGGCGCTGGAACTCTTGATATAGGTGAGGACATTGTCGGTGACAAACCAGTCGAAGCCCACCTGCCAGGAGATGAACTCATAGGTGCCGTCGTTCTCCCAGGTGCAGTTGGTGGTGTTCGCATTGGGGGCGGCGTTGGCGCCGGTGGCCTCGAAGCGGCACTGGGTGGTGCCGTTGGTGCGGTACTGGATACCCTCGACAATCACTGGCTTGGTGTCCTTGGTGTAGCGCAGGCCCCCGGTGAAGTTCAGCGTCTCGGTGAGATGCAGAGTGCCGGAGAAGAACGCCGAGCGGCTCTCGTTGTTGTCCACGGTGGCATTGAAGGTGCCGGAGCGGACCCCGCCCAGATACCCGCCGATGCCGCCGGAGTTGGAGTTGTCGATGCCCTTCTCGGTGAACCAGTAGATGCCGGTGATCCATTCCAGGCCCCCGTCCATGGCGGTGCCGGTGAGCTGCCACTCAACCGACTCTTGCTCCGCCTCCTGCACAAAGGCGCTCATAAAGTAGTTGATGGGGGCGGTGGAGCCGTCGACATCGCTGAAGAACTTGGATTCCACATCCCGCCAGCCGTAGACCAGCTTGGTGCTGAGATCGTCGTTGATATCGTAGCTGGCGGTGAATGACAGGGTGCTGGTGTCGGCCCAGGACTCGCTCATCATGTTGGAGGCGCCGTCATCGTAGATGTCGAAGCTGCGACCCGCGGTCGCCGCCGCCGCACGCTGGGCGCTGACGTTGTAGAGCAGGTTGGTGACATACATTTCCGACTCTTCGTAGCTCATGTTGAGGGTCAGGTCGTCGCTGGCGAACCAGGTGGCCCCCAGGCGGTACATCTCGGCATCCTTGACACCGGCGTCGCGTTTGACCGTCGGGTTGCCAAAGTCCGGCAGCCCCGGCAGGTTGTTGCTGACAATGGTCTGGGAGCCGAAGCCGTCGTCGATATCGTCCTGCAGGGCGGTGAGGCGCACCGCCAGCACATTCTCGATCAGCGGCAGATTGATGGCGCCGCCCACCTTCTGGGCACCAAAGCTGCCCACCCCGGCGTTGACGAAGCCGTTCAGCTCGGCCATGGGGTCGGCCTTGGTGGTGACGATCTTGATGGCGCCACCTGTGGTGTTGCGGCCGTACAGGGTGCCCTGGGGGCCCTTGAGAATTTCCACCCGCTCGGCGTCAAACAGGCTGTTGATGGTGCCGTAGGAGCGGGCCAGGTAGACATCGTCGTAGTACCAGCCCACGGAGGTGTCGGTGGTGATCAGGTTGTCGCTCTGCACCTGGCCGCGGATGGTGGTCTTGGCCACGGTGCCGTTGTTGGCGGGGGCGGGCTCGATAAATACACTGGGGGAGAACGCCGACAGGTCGTTGGTGTCGGTGAGGTTGAGGGCGGCGAGATCATCGGCGCTGAAGTTGCTGACGGATACCGGCACGTCCTGCAGGGTCTCTTCCTTCTTGCGGGCGGTGACCACGACTTCTTCCAGGCTGAAGGTCTGGGCGGTGGTCAGGCTTGGCGCAGCGGCACCCAGGATGCCGGCGCCGGCAACAAGGATGGACAGGGCTAGGGGTTTCTTTCGCATACTAAGTTCTCCTGGGGATTAAAGATATCTTTAATCAGGCTGTATCTGGTGCAGCCTGATGTGCGGCATAAGTGGCGGGGTGGGTTGGGGGCGGCAATATGCCGAAATTACCGAGAGAAATCAATATCTGCAATAATTGTGTGATAGGGGGGCTTTGAGGAGGGAAACAAGTGTACTGTTTAAGAGGTGTCTTTATTGCTGTGTGAGCCGGTGCTTGCCGCCGCTGGTGAAGGGGGCGGTACGGTGCTTGGGTGGTATTCGGCAACCAGCTCAAGCGTCGGCAGCGGGTTGTGGGGTACCTTGACAGCCGCAATCGGGGTGAGCTCCGGTTATGGGGCTGTCAGCGCCCCCGGGAAAATCGGACGGAGGCAAAATTTTTTTTGCCCGTGGCGAAGAATAAATACCCGCGCCGAATCAATAACTTTGGCAAAAAGGACAGCGGCAGTGGCCGCTGCTGACAGCGGGTTGGGGTATTTTTCGCCCTGCCAAGCCTTGATCTTTGGGTGATCGCTTGCCACTATATGTTGTGCTTTTTGGGGTGACAGACACAGTTCTGCCGCAACATATACGAATCCAAAATAGAATACGAAACCGCCATGTCTATTGAATCCATCAAAACCGCCAAGACCACAGCCAACGTCGATATTCGCCTGCAACCCGCCTCCGAGGATATCTGGGACAAGAAGTACCGCCTCAAGGACAAACACGGCAACGCCGTGGACCCGGATATCGACGGCACCTACAAACGGGTCGCCCGCGCCCTCGCCGATGTGGAGAACAAAGACCTCCGCGACAAGTGGTACGAGCGCTTTCTGTGGGCTCTGCGCAACGGCGCCATACCCGCCGGACGCATCATCTCCAACGCCGGCGCCCTGGAGCACAAGCCCGCCACCTCCACCATCAACTGCACGGTGTCCGGCACCATTCCCGACTCCATGCAGGGCATCCTCGAGAAGAATCTCGAGGCCGGCCTCACCCTCAAGGCCGGCTGCGGCATCGGCTACGAATTTTCCACCCTGCGCCCCCGGGGCGCCTATGTGTCCGGCGCCGGCGCCTACACCTCCGGCCCCCTGTCCTTTATGGATATCTTCGACAAGATGTGTTTCACCGTGTCCTCCGCCGGTGGCCGCCGGGGCGCCCAGATGGGCACCTTCGACGTCAGCCACCCGGATGTGGTGGACTTTATCCGCGCCAAGCGGGAGGACGCCCGCCTGCGTCAGTTCAATTTGTCCCTGCTTATTACCAGAGAGTTTATGGAGGCGGTGCGCAGTGACGACGACTGGCCCCTGTGCTTTCCCATCACGGAAAAAGAGGCCCAGGGGGGCACCATCGACCTCAATGACGAGGGCCAGGTGGTGTGGAAGGACTTCCCCGTCACCGAGCCCTATGTGAAAAACAACCAGGGCCAGGTGGCCTGCCGGATCTACAAAACCGTACAGGCCCGCAAGCTGTGGAACGTCATCATGACCTCCACCTACGATTACGCCGAGCCGGGCTTTATCCTTATCGACAAGGTCAACGACGACAACAACAACTGGTACTGCGAAACCATTCGTGCCACCAATCCTTGTGGCGAACAGCCGCTGCCCCCCTACGGCAGCTGTCTGCTGGGTTCCATCAACCTCACCAAGTTTGTCCAGAACCCCTTCACCGCCAAGGCTAGTTTTGACTGGGAAACCTACCGGGAAGTCACCTCGGTGTTCACCCGCATGCTCGACAATGTGGTGGAAATCAACGGCTTGCCCCTGGAACAGCAGCGCCGGGAGATCACCTCCAAGCGCCGCCACGGCATGGGCTTCCTCGGTCTGGGCTCCACCCTGACCATGCTCGGCATGGCCTACGGCAGTGAGCGCTCTCTGGCATTTACCGAGGACGTCAGCCGCGAGATGGCCCTGGCGGGCTGGCGCACCGGCCTCGAGCTGGCGAAGGAAAAGGGTCCAGCGCCGATCATGGAGGAGGAGTTTGAAATCACCCCCCACCTGCTTTACCTGCGCCCGGAGCTGGAGAAGGATGGCTTCAAGTTGGGGGACAGGGTCAAGGGCAAGGTGCTGCAGGCCCGCTACAGCCGCTATATGCAGCGCATCGCCAGTGTCGACCCCCAGTTGGTGGAGGCCCTGGCGGAAACCGGCTGCCGCTTTACCCACCACAGCTCCATCGCCCCCACCGGCACCATTTCCCTGTCCCTGGCCAACAACGCCAGCAACGGCATCGAGCCCAGTTTTGCCCATCACTATTCCCGCAACGTGATCCGCGAGGGCAAGAAATCCAAGGAGAAGGTGGACGTGTTCTCCTATGAACTGCTGGCCTATCGGGAACTGGTCAACGCCCACGCCATGCCCTACTCCGAAGAGCCGGGTGCCCAGCTGCCGGACTACTTTGTCGCCGCCGACGACATCAAACCCCTGCAGCATGTGGAGGTCCAGGCCGCCGCGCAAAAATGGGTGGACTCCTCCATCTCCAAGACCATCAATATCCCCACCGACTTCCCCTTCGAGGAGTTCAAGGACGTCTACCTCCACGCCTACGAAAAGGGCCTCAAGGGTTGCACCACCTTCCGCTTCAACCCGGAGGCCTTCCAGGGTGTACTGGTGAAGGAAAAGGATCTGGAAAATACCATCTATCAATTCAAGCTCGAGGACGGCAGCCTGGTCGAACTCAAGGGCAACGAGCAGGTGGAATACGACGGCGAGATGCACACCGCCGCCAATCTTTTCGACGCCCTCAAAGAAGGCTACTACGGGAAATTCTGATCATGACTGTCAAACTGGACAAAAAAATCGTCTCCTACAAGGTGCTCACCCCGGAAGTCAAAGCCGAGAACGAGCAAAAGGCCAAGACCGCCGCCCAGGAAAAGCTGGACCGCGCGGTGCAGAAAATGGACGAGAACATCGACCGTCCGGAAACCCTGCACGGCACCACCTACAAGATCAAGACACCCCTTACCGACCACGCGCTCTATATCACCATCAACGATATCGTGCTCAACCCGGGCACCGCCCACGAGCAGCGCCGCCCCTTTGAGGTGTTTATCAACTCCAAAAACATGGATCACTTCCAGTGGGTGGTGGCCCTCACCCGGGTGTTGTCGGCAGTATTCCGCAAGGGCGGCGACTGCACCTTCCTGGTGGAAGAGATGAAAGCCGTGTTCGACCCCAAGGGCGGTTACTTCAAAAAGGGCGGCAAATTCATGCCCTCCCTGGTGGCCGAGATCGGCGACTGCCTGGAAACCCATATGAAGAGTATCGGTCTGTTGGCGGACCCGGAAATCTCCGATCATCAGAAAAAAATCATGGAGGAAAAGCGCGCCCAGTTCGAGGGCGTGACCCGGGGAAAGGAGAAGACAGAGAGCCCTTTTCCTGAAGGCGCCCAGCTGTGCAACAAGTGCATGACCAAGGCGATGATTATGATGGATGGGTGTATGACCTGCCTCAATTGTGGCGAATCCAAGTGCGGGTGATGAGTCGCACATCGAACCTTTACAGAAGCGGGAAAGAAGGGCGACACTTCTAGTGTTGAGACCTGTTGGTATCGAAACATTGCTCCCGTAGGTCGGATCGCCTAAAGCGCCTACTTTTGGTAGCGAAGCGTAATCCGACAAACACGTCGGCATCACGACATTCCTCGTCGGATTACGGCTGCGCCTCAGCGTGGCCCGCGAGCGCAGCGAGTGCTTTGGCCAAATCCGTATATGGTCTCCTCCCCGTTTGCAAGGCTCAGATTTCGAATGTCAGGGACAGGTTGCTGCCGTATATCCGGCCTGTTTGTGAGGCTAAGTAAACGCCTCTGGCCTTGATGACTATCCGCCACCTGCCGTCCTTATCGACCTATCGGCCTTGGTGGCCCTCGGATTTATCAGGTTTTCGGCAGGCCGGTGTGACCTGTTATGCCATCTTCTGTCTGTTGCCTTCGCAACCTTGGGAAACTTGACGCTTTTTACTGCCTCATCGTACCCCGTGCTTTCAACACGGCGAACCCTACTAACTTACCGCCGCACGGTAATTCTCATCGCGTGCGATCACCACCCAGGCAATCCGTATCACTTTGTTGGCCAAGGCCACTACCGCCTTATTGAAGCCTCGTCGTGCCTTGATCTGCTGTATCCAGCAACTCAACGGGTCGGTCTTGCCATCGGCTCGAGCCACCACTGCCCGGGCACCATGGATCACCAATGAGCGCACGTACGCATCGCCTCGCTTACTGATCCCGCCCAATCGCTCCTTGCCACCCGTACTGTGTTGCCGGGGGACTAGCCCCAGCGCTGCCGAGGCGTCACGACCACAGCCAAACTGCCGGCCATCCCCCATCCAGTGCTTGACCGCACTCGACACCACCGGGCCAAAGGCTGGCACGGCCTGCAAGCGGGCACACACCTCATCCTGTTTAACCCGTTGCCGCAACTCACCGTCGTACCAGGCCAGCTCCTCTAGCACGGCAACAAAACGCTCGTATTGCCGAGCCAGGTAGCGCCGCGCAAGGGGCGTCAGGCCGCTGTCCGCTTCGCTCAGGTGTACGGCAATGGCTTTGCGTAACGCCGCGTCGCCCTTCGCAACCACTAAACCGTATTCTCCCAACAGCGCCCGCAGTTGATTGCTCAGGCGTACCTTGTCCGCGTTCAGAGTCCGACGAATACTTTGAAAACTCTGCTCATCCTGTTGCTCCAGGGTCTTGATCGGCACCGGACGAACCCGGTTGTGCAGGCAGGCTTCGGCAATGGCCAGCGCATCGTTGTAGTCGTTCTTCTGACCTCGCAGATACCCCTTCACATGCTGGGGTGGCAATAACACTACCCGATGACCCAAGGCCTGCAGTTGTCGCGCCCAGTGATGGGCACTCGAGCAGGCCTCCATCGCCACAACGGCCTCTACCTGCTTTGCCATAAACGCCAGTAACTGCCCCCGCGTGAGTGTCCTTCGGGTGCGCTCTCTCCCCTCGGCGTCCAACATCACCATGGCAAAACTACTTTTTGCCAGATCCAATCCCACTACCGTATGCTTGTTCATGGTCTCCTCCTTATCTCATTCAGATAGAAAGTTAGAACCTCTATCTTGGCGCATTGCGACGCCGTTAGGGAGGGGAGGAGACCATCTCATCGACCTACGCAAAACCG
>CAZWUP010000011.1:0-17367 GCA_964637045.1 uncultured Porticoccaceae bacterium
GATCAGTTCCACATCCACTGCCTTTTCCTGCTGCGCCTTCAGCAACCGGTACTGCTGGGCAATATAGGGCAACAGGGGGAGACGGCGGTACTCCGCCAGCAGGGCCACCAGGTTCCTGGCCTTGTCGTCCAGTTCGTCGCCACAGAGATCGGCGATGGCGGCGGCCTGTTGGCCAGTGGACAGTTCCGGGCTGTCGAGCAACTTGCGAACAGTCCCCTCGCTCACCACGGAACTCAGCAGATCAAGGCTTGAGGACCACTGATCCAGGGTGCCCCCGGCCCGGGCATACTCGTAGACAGCCTTGGCATAGGGTCGTGCCAGCGTTCTCAATTCAGCCATGGTAAAACCCCGTTAGAGCTGCGCGGCCAGTTTGTCGACGAGTGCCCGATTGGCGTTCTCATCGACAGAGGACTCCAGAATCTTCTCGGCACCGGTGAAGATCAGGGTGGCAATCTTGCCCCGCAGCTCTTCTTTGGCGCGATTCAGTTCCTGCTCGATTTCCGCCTGGGCTGCGGCCAGCAGACGCTCACCTTCAGTGCGGGCCTGGTCCTTCGCCTCTTCCACGATCTGGCTGGCGCGCTTGTTGGCCTGCTCAAGGAGAATGGCCGCCTCTTTCTTGGCTTCCTTGAGTTGCTCAGTCGCCTTGTCCTGTGCCAGTTCGAGGTCGCGCATGGCGCGATCAGCGGCGTCGAGACCATCAGCGATTTTGTTCTTGCGCTCTTCCAACGCATGGGTAAGCGCCGGCCAGACAAACTTCATGCAGAACCACACGAAGACGGCGAAAGTCGCCATCTGGCCAAACAGCGTCATATTGATATTCACGCCTTTAACCTCACAGTTTCAGTTGCATTTTGGTCGGCCATCTCATGATGGCCAAGAATTAGCCAGCAACGCCGGGCGCAACGACGAAAATGAGGTACATGGCGATACCGACACCGATGATGGGGATGGCGTCGATCAGACCGGCGAGCAGGAACATCTTGCCCTGCAGCATGGGTCCCAGTTCCGGTTGACGGGCGGTACCTTCGATCAGTTTTCCGCCGAGAAGGCCCATGCCGAGGGCAGCGCCGATGGCGGCCGAGCTAAGCATGATGGCTGCAGCGATGATGACGAGTTCCATAGTTGTCTCCTAGTGTTGAGCGTTTTAAGGGTTAAAGGTTGAAAATTTAGTGGTCTTCGTGGGACATACTCAGATACACCACCGTCAGGACCATAAAGATAAAGGCCTGCAGGGTGATAATCAGAATGTGGAAAATTGCCCATCCCAGTTGCAGGAAGCCGCCGAAGATACCCAGGATCAGGCCGGCGCTGTACATGGTGGCAATAAGAATGAAGATCATCTCTCCCGCGAACATGTTGCCGAACAGTCGCAAGGCCAGGGAGAAGGGCTTGGCAAGCATGCCGACCACTTCCATAAACAGGTTGACGGGAATAAAGGCCCAGTGATTGAAGGGGTGGAGGACAAACTCCCGGGCATAGCCCACGCCCTTGATTTTGAAGCCGTAAAAAATCATCAGCGCAAATACCCCGAGGGCCATGCCTGCGGTGATGTTGACATCCGTGGTGGGCACCACCTTGAAGTACACATGGTGGGGATCCATACCGAGGACATGCTGACCGAACAACTGGGCGGCATAGGGAATCAGATCGACGGGTATCAAATCCATCAGATTCATCAGGAACACCCAGACAAAGATAGTCAGGGCCAGGGGTGCCACCACCTTGCTGTGGCCGTGGAAGCTGTCCTTTACGGTTCCCGCAACGAACTCAATGATGTATTCGATGGCGTTCTGGAAACCACCGGGAACGCCGGTGGTGGCCTTTCTCGCGGCCATCCAGAACAGCAGGCAAAACAGGCTGCCGAGGCCGAAGGACCAGCCCAGGGAGTCCACGTGAAACGCCCAGAACCCCATGTCCGCCGCCTCCTGGGAGGAGTGGGCGAAACCCCAGGTGCCGTCAGGGTGCTTGCCGTAGACCAGATTTTGAAGGTGGTGCTGGATGTACTCTGTCGCCGTCTGGGTTTCGCCTGCCATAGATCGGTGTCTCGTTAACGTCTGTTGCCAAAATGGTTTCCCGGCCGATACAGCCTGGCCACCAGAACTGTATGGGTGATCAGCATGACCGCATAGCCGAGAAAAACAAAAAGTGCATTCAAGGGCCTGACCAGAATAAAGACGCTGGAAAACAACACTGCGGTGAGCAGAATCTTTCCCGACTGCCCCAGGTACATGGCCTGCAACACCGTCGTTACCTGTCTGGCGCCCTGATACTTGAAGGCCAGCCTGGCGAAATATGCACTGCCCGCAATCTGAATCAGGGCGCCGAGCAAAAATGAGTAGCCGAGGACAAGCCCATTGATGGTCAATAACCCGGCGATGACAGCAGCAAATACCAGTTGAAGGAGCGCTACCCTGTGTAGCGGTGGTCTAGCAATCGTGCTCATTCCACCACCTGCGGACCTACTCCCGTGCCAGCCAACCTCAAAGCGGGCGCAATTATAGGTGGTTAATCCCCCATATTCAACAAAAGTCCGGCGCCAAAAGTCCCATCCGTTCAAGGCGGTACCCAGGACCCCCACCCGGGCCCCTATCAATCGCCGACGCGGGCGATGTTGAGGCGGTCCAGCAGGCCCTCCAGCTCGTCCAGTTTGCTGAACGAAATGGTTACCCTGCCCTTGCCGGCGGCATTGTGCTGAACCTGGACCGGCAGGCCCACCTGTTCCGCCACCCGCTGCTGGAGGTGCTGGAGATCCGCGCCCGCCGCCGGCTTCCCCGCCGGGGGAGGGGTGAGGAGCCTCTTCACCAGGGCCTCGGTCTGGCGCACGGTCAAGCCCTTGCCGGCCACGGTGCGCCCGGCGTCCACCTGGGCCTGACCGTCGAGGGCCAGCAGCGCCCGGGCGTGACCCATTTCGATGTCGCCGCGCTCGAGCATGGTGCGCACATCTTCCTCCAGGGCCAACAAGCGCATCAGGTTGGCCACGGTGGCGCGGGACTTGCCCACCGCCTGGGCCACCTGTTGCTGGGTGAGGCCAAATTCCTTTTGCAGGCGATTGAGGGCGACCGCCTCTTCGATGGGGTTGAGGTCCTCCCGCTGGATGTTCTCGATCAGCGCCATGGCGATGGCGGCTTCGTCGCTGACATCCCGGATCAGGGTGGGCACAGCCTCCAGACCGGCCATCTGGGCAGCCCGCCAACGGCGCTCACCGGCAATGATCTCGTAGCGGTCACCGCCGATGGGTCTGACCACGATGGGCTGCATGATGCCCTGGGTTTTGATGGAATCCGCCAGTTCCTGGAGGGTTTCCGGGTGCATGTCCCGGCGGGGCTGGTATTTGCCCCGCTGCAGCACGTCCACCGGCAAATCCCTGAGGGCCCCATCCTCGCTTTGGGGTTGGGTCTCCGGGGTGTTGTATGCCGCGCTGGTGTGCAGGGATCCCCCCAACAGGGCATCCAGACCGCGGCCTAGACCTTTGCGTTTTCCCGACATGTCAGTCAATCCTCATCCCGCCGCCTGCGGGCGCTCCTTGTTGCGCCTGATGACTTCCCCCGCCAGCCCCAGGTAGGAAATGGCACCCCTGGAGGTGCGATCGTAAATATTGGCCGGCTTGCCGTAACTGGGGGCCTCCGCCAGGCGCACATTGCGGGGAATGGTGGTGCGGTAAACCTTGTCGCCAAAATACTTGTGCAACTGGGATGACACCTCGTTGGTGAGGGAGTTGCGGGGGTCGTACATGGTGCGCAGGATGCCCGAAATCTCCAGGCTGGGATTGACCACCTTGGCGATGCGGTTGATGGTGCCCACCAGGTCACTCAGGCCCTCCAGGGCGTAATACTCGCACTGAACGGGGATTATCACCCCCTGGCAGGCGGCCAGGGCGTTGATGGTGAGCATACTCAGGGAGGGCGGGCAATCGATGATGATGTAGTCGTAGTTGCCGGCCAGCCTGATCAGGGCGTGGCGCAACCGGCTCTCCCGGCCGGGGAGATTGAGCAGCTCCACCTCGGCGGCGGTCAGGTCCCGGTTGGCGGGGAGGATGTCGAATCCCGCCTCGTCGTTGCGGCGAATGGCCTGGTCCGGGGTGGTGTTGCCCACGATGACGTCGTAAATGGAGTGCTGAAGGCTGTTCTTGTCGATCCCGGAACCCATGGTGGCATTGCCCTGGGGGTCCATATCCACCAGCAACACCCGCTTGCCATAGGTGGCCAGGGAGGACGCCAGATTGACACTGGTGGTGGTTTTACCCACGCCACCTTTCTGGTTGGCAATTGTATAAATCCGGCTCAATTCATTTTCCAGTATGAGAATTACCAATTTCCAGCAGATGGCGCTCACCGTCCACGCCGGGAACCCTCAGTCTGTGGCAAGCCGTGACAGTATAGGGTTTTGGCAATTCACTCAACTCTTTCTCCGGGTAGCGGCCCTTCATGGCGTAGCAAACCCCGTGCTGGTTGAGCAGGTGGCCGGTGCTGTCGACCATCTGCCCGAGGCTGGTGAAAGCCCGGCTGATCACCCCGTCAAACCCCGGCCCGGCGGGCAGGTCCTCCACCCGCGAGTGAAGCTCATGGACGTTGCGGAGCCCCAGTGACGTGCGCACCTGGAACAAAAAACGCACCCGCTTGCCATTGCTGTCGAGGAGGGTGAACTCCCGGTCGGGCAGTGCGATGGCGAGGGGAATCCCCGGCAACCCGGGGCCGGTGCCCACGTCGATAAACCTGTGTCCCCGCAGGTGGGGAAGGATGGCGAGGCTGTCCAACAGGTGATAGGCCACCATGGCCAGGGGCTCGCTGACCGCCGTCAGGTTATAGGCCTTGTTCCAGCGCTGCAACAGGTCCAAATAGTCCAGCAGCTGCCCGCGCTGCTGGCTGTGCAGCTCCACGGCGAGGTCCGCAAGCCCGTCACTGAGGACTTTTTCCAGTTTCTCCCGATCCACGGCGTCAGGCGGTTTGCTGGTTGCGGGTCTTGAAGGCAGCTTGCTTCTTCAGGTGGATCAACAGCAGCGATATAGCCGCCGGGGTGACCCCCTGGATTCTGGACGCCCGCGCCAGGGTGTCCGGGCGGGCGGCATTGAGCTTCTGACGCACCTCGTTAGAGAGACCACTGACCTCGTCGTAGGAGAAGTCCGCCGGTATGGGGGTGTGTTCGTGGTGGCGGAGGCGGTCGATCTCCTCCCGCTGGCGCTCGATATAACCGGCGTACTTGGCTTCGATCTCGATCTGCTCGGCCACCTGGTGATCGGCGACGGGTCCATCCTGAAGATCCGCCAGCAGGCTGTAATTGAGTTCCGGTCGCTTCAGCAGTTCGAACAGGCTGTACTCGCGACTGAGGGGCTTGGCGGTGATGGCGTTCAAGCCTTTGGCCGCCTCGCTGGCGGGCTGGATCCAGGTGCTCCGCAGCCGTTGCCGCTCCACCTCGATGGCCTCCCGCTTGGCGCTGAAACGCTGCCAGCGGTGGTCGTCCACCAGCCCCAGCTCCCGGCCCCTGGGGGTCAGGCGGAGATCGGCGTTATCCTCCCGCAGCAACAGGCGGTACTCGGCCCGGCTGGTGAACATGCGGTAGGGTTCGTGGGTGCCCATGGTAATCAGGTCGTCCACCAGGACACCGAGATAGGCCTCGTCCCGCCGCGGGCACCAGGGTTCCTCCCCTTTGACCAGCAAGGCGGCGTTGAGCCCCGCCAGCAAACCCTGGGCGGCGGCCTCTTCGTAACCGGTGGTGCCGTTGATCTGGCCGGCGAAGAACAGCCCCTGGATCTGCTTGGTCTCCAGGGAGTATTTCAGGTCCTGAGGATTGAAAAAGTCGTACTCGATGGCGTAACCGGGCCGGGTGATATGGGCGTTGGCGAACCCCTTGATGGAGCGAATCAGGCGCAACTGGACATCGAACGGCAGGGAGGTGGACACCCCGTTGGGGTAAAGCTCGTGGGTATTGAGGCCCTCGGGTTCGATAAAGATTTGGTGACTGTCCTTGTCGGCAAAACGCACCACCTTGTCCTCGATGGACGGGCAGTAGCGGGGACCTATACCCTCGATCACCCCGGTGTACATGGGCGACCGATCCATGCCTCCGCGAATGATGTCGTGGGTGGTCTGGTTGGTGTGGGTTATCCAGCAGCAGGTCTGGCGGGGATGGTCCGCGGCGGACCCCAGGTAGGACATCACCGGCAGGGGGGTGTCTCCCCACTGCTCGGCAAGTTCGGAAAAATCCACGCTGCGGGCATCGATGCGCGGCGGGGTGCCGGTTTTGAGGCGATCGACCCGCAGTGGCAGTTCCCGCAACCGCTGGGCCAGGGTGGTGGCGGGGGGATCACCGGCGCGGCCACCGGCGTGATTTTCCAGGCCGATATGAATTTTTCCGGCGAGGAAGGTGCCCGCTGTCAGCACCACTGTGGGGGCTCTGAAGTGAAGCCCCATCTGGGTGATGGCGCCGACTACCCGGTCTCCCTCAACCATCAGGTCATCCACCGCCTGTTGAAAAATCCACAGATTGGCTTGGTTTTCGAGGATTTCCCGGATGGCGGCCTTGTACAGCACGCGGTCGGCCTGGGCCCTGGTGGCCCGCACCGCCGGACCCTTGCGGGCGTTGAGAACCCGGAACTGGATGCCCCCCAGATCCGCGGCCCTGGCCATGGCGCCCCCCAAGGCATCGATTTCTTTCACCAGGTGGCTTTTGCCAATGCCGCCAATGGCCGGATTGCAGGACATCTGCCCCAGGGTTTCGATGTTGTGGCTGAGCAGCAGGGTCCTACAGCCCATTCTCGCCGCCGCCAGACAGGCTTCGGTACCGGCGTGTCCGCCGCCGATTACGATCACATCAAAGGTTTCCGGGTATTCCATGGCGCCACCACTGCAAACAGGCCGCACAGTATAGGCGATTCTGGCGAAATTTTGAGCAGGGGCTTTTGTTTTAAAGTATTTAATATTTCTTTATGTATAGAGAAAGGTTTTTAATATAGATGTTATTAATGGTCGGAAAAGTTGTGTGGATAAGCCGATCAACCCTCTGAAAGGCCGATCTTTAATGGCTCTGACTGGCTCTGGGTATCCTCGGAGTGAACAGGGGTACAACCACCCCTGGACCTGTGGACAGGAGGGCCGGTTATACACCGATCGCGAATCCCCGATTTTTGGTTGTTTTTTATCCAGAGGCAGCCCACAGAGATACCGGTCATCAATCCACAGGGTTATCCACAACCCCTTGAGGGTGTGGAGGTTTCTGTGAGTAAACTGTGATTTGGGTGTTGGCGATGCTGAATAACTGTTTTTATCAATGCTTTATTGCCTCCGGGCCCGATATTGATTAGAATCCCCGCCCCTTTGCCGGGCTATGGTTTTGTCACTGCCCACCTGATTTCTGTTACTCCGGGATTTCTGTCATGAAAAGAACATTTCAACCCAGCGTCATCAAGCGCAAGCGCACCCATGGTTTCCGTGCTCGCATGGCAACCGCCAATGGCCGCCAGGTCCTGAGCCGCCGCCGCGCCAAAGGCCGCAAGCGCCTCGCCGCCTGATTGATCCACCTGGCTGTGGGGCAATACCGTGCCCGAGGTGTCCTTCGATAAAAGCAGACGGCTGTTGTGCGCAGCCGATTACGCCTTTGTCTTCAATCAGGCCACCCACAAGGTAGCCCACCGCCACTATCTGGTCCTGGCCAGACAAAGCGATGCAGGTCGCGCCCGGCTGGGATTGGTTATCGCCAAGAAGAATATCCGCCTGGCTACCCGGCGCAACCGCATCAAGCGGGTGGTGAGAGAAACCTTCCGCCTGCACCAAGACACACTCGATTCCCTCGATATCGTCTTCCTCGCCAGGAAGGGGTTTGATACCCTGACCCCCAACCTGCAGACAGATCTGATGCGGAACGCCTGGCAGCGACTGGCCAAAACCCAGCGGGGGTGAGGTGAAAAGACTTATCCTGTTGTTTCTGCGCGGCTACAGTTACCTGATCAGCCCACTGTTGGGCAACAATTGTCGCTTTTACCCCAGTTGTTCAAGTTATGCCCGCGAGGCTATCGAAGTTCACGGTGTGGCCAGGGGCACCTGGTTGACCGCCCGTCGCATTCTCAAGTGTCACCCATTTCACGCCGGAGGCTGTGACCCCATACCTCCACCAACCCGCGGAAACTAGAGATTCAAACTATGGATTGGCAGCGCAATTTGCTTATCGGCGCCATTGTTGCGGTATTAGCCCTGCTTTTCATTCGCTGGAATGCCTATGAGGCAGAGCACCTCTCCCAGGGGGCGGTTGTGGCCAGCGAGGAGCTGCTGGTTCCCGATCAGGTTCCGGTGACCACAGCCAATGTAGAGCCGGGCGGCGACCTGGGGGCGATACCCTCCGCCAACACCGGGGAAGCGGCCGTTGAAGTGCAGGCCGAAGGCGGCGCCAACGGCCGTTTGGTGACTGTGACTTCGGACTATCTGGAACTCGTCATAGATACCTATGGTGGCGATATCGTCAAGGCATCACTGCTGCAATATCCCCAAAGCCAGGAGACGGACGCCAAACCCATAGTCATTCTCAACCGCACCAGTGACCAGCTCTATATTGCCCAGAGTGGCCTGATCGGCAGCGATGGCACGGATACCAACAGCGGGCGGCCCCAGTTCACCAGTGCCGCCCAGTCCTACCGTCTTGGCGATGGCCAGGAGGTTGTCGAGGTCAATCTCAGCCACCGCCAGGGCGAGGTAACCATCACCAAGCAGTACGTGCTGCGCCGCGGCGACTACCTGGTGGACGTCAACTACCTGATCGACAACCGGAGCACCGGCCCTTGGCGCGCCGGGCTGTTCGGCCAGATCCAGCGGGATGACCACCAACCGCCCTCCCCCGATGGCTTTGGCATGCAGCCCTACCTCGGCGCCGCGGTAAACACCGTTGACACCAACTACAAGAAGGTCACTTTTGGCGACCTTCAGGACGAGGAGTTCACCACCACCAAGGCCGGGGGCTGGGTGGCAATGGTGCAACACTACTTTATCAGCGCCTGGGTGCCGGACCAGCAGGCGGAAAATGCCTACACCCTGAAGAAGCTCGGCGACAAGAATCTCTATACCCTGGGCTTTGTCTCCCCGGCGGTGGAGGTTCTGCCCGGGGAGAAGGGGGCCATCAAGGCCAGCTTTTACGTCGGTCCCAAGGACCAGTATCGGTTGGAGGAGATCTCTCCCTACCTGGATCTGACGGTGGATTACGGTTGGCTGTGGTGGATCGCCAAGCCCATCTTTTATCTATTGACCCTGATCCACTCCTTTGTCGGCAACTGGGGTTGGTCGATCATCCTCCTGACAGTGGTGATCAAGGGCCTGTTTTACCGACTCTCGGCCACCAGCTACAGGTCCATGGCCAAGATGCGCAAGTTGCAGCCGGAGATGGCCAGGCTGAAGGATCTCTACGGTGACGACCGACAAAAGATGTCCCAGGAGATGATGAATTTCTACAAGAAGGAGAAGGTCAACCCCATGGGGGGCTGTCTGCCAATCCTGATCCAGATGCCGGTGTTTATCGCCCTCTACTGGGTATTGTTCGAGAGCGTCGAGTTGCGCCAGGCGCCCTGGATTCTGTGGATTACCGATCTCTCCGTCAAGGATCCCTACTTCGTGCTGCCGGTGCTCAATGGCATCTGTATGTACATAACCACCCTGCTGCAGCCTGAGCCCCCGGACCCCACCCAGGCCAAGATCATGAAGATCATGCCGGTGGCCTTTTCCTTTATGTTTGCCTTTTTCCCCGCGGGCCTGGTGCTGTACTGGACAGTCAACTCCCTGCTCTCCATCCTCCAGCAGTGGTATATCACCCGCCAGATCGACGCCAAGGCTTGACCCTTGGCCAGGTTCACTGCAGGCAGGGATGACCCCATCGCCGCCATCGCCACCCCCCCCGGCAGGGGGGGCGTTGGCATTGTCCGGGTTTCCGGCCGCTGCCTGGCGGAAATCCTCAAGGCGCTGCACCCAGGTCCCATTGCCCCCCGAGCCGCGGTGCGCTGTGATTTTAGCGATGGCGATCAGCAGCTGCTGGATCAGGGACTGCTGCTGTTCTTTCCCGGACCCCACTCCTTTACCGGAGAGGACGTTATCGAGCTGCATGGCCACGGCGGCCCGGTGGTGATGGATTCCCTGCTTCAGCGGGTGCTGGAGCTGGGGGCTCGCCTCGCCCAGCCGGGGGAGTTCAGTCAGCGGGCCTTTCTCAACGACAAGATCGATCTGACTCAGGCGGAAGCCATTGCCGACCTGATTGATGCCAGCTCCCGCCAGGCCGCCCGCAGTGCGGTGCGCTCACTGCAGGGGGAGTTCTCCCAGCGCATCCACACCCTGGTGGACGCGCTGATCAACCTCCGGGTGTATGTGGAAGCAGCGATGGACTTTCCGGAGGAGGAGATCGACTTTCTCGGTGATGGCAGAATCCTGGCCATGCTGGAGGACTTGATCGCCCAGCTGGACGCTGTCTTCGCCACCGCCCAGCAGGGTGTGATTCTCCGCGAGGGCATGACGGTGGTGATTGCGGGCAAGCCCAATGCCGGCAAGTCGAGTCTGCTCAATGCCCTATCCGGCCGGGACTCCGCCATAGTCACGGATATTCCCGGAACCACCAGGGACGTATTGCGGGAAAGCATCCATATCGACGGTATGCCCCTGCACGTTGTCGATACCGCCGGGCTGCGGGACAGCGCCGATACGGTGGAGCAGGAGGGCATCAGGAGGGCCTGGTTGGAGATCGACAAGGCCGACCAGGTCCTGTTTATCATCGATGGCAGTCAATCTCTGGATGTGCAGGTGGAGGACCAGTGGCCCGAGTTCTTCGCCCGCTACCCGGGGCGCAAGGACGTGGCCCTGGTGTTCAACAAGATGGATTGCGTTGCCCGGCCTCCGGACAGCAGCTTTGTCGATACCCCGAGGCTGTATCTTTCGGCAAAAACCGGCCAGGGGTTGGATCAGCTCAGGGGGTATCTCAAAAAGTGTATGGGCTACGAGGCGGTGAGCGAGGGCAATTTTCTCGCCAGACGCCGCCATCTCACAGTTCTCGGTCAGGCCCTGGATACCCTCCAGGGAGCCCGTCGCGAACTGGTGGACAGAGGTGCCGGCGAGTTGCTGGCGGAAGATCTGCGCATTGCCCAGCAGCTGTTGGGGGAGATTACCGGCGACTTCACGCCGGACGACCTGCTGGGTAAAATTTTTTCCAGCTTTTGCATCGGCAAGTGATCTGAATCATGGCAGGTCGACGGGGATGGCGAGCGGGGGTGGTTATTCCCGGTTCTTCACCGGGTTCCCACAGACAGTACACAGGTTATCCACAATATATGGTTAATATTTGATCAGTTTATGGCTTAAAATGTGTGCATAAATAAAAGTGAATAAATTTTTAACTACCTAATAAATATCAGAAAATCAATCTCTACCCCCGGCAAAAAAATTTCACTAAGCTGTGGATAAGGGCTTTGATAGGGGGTAGAATCCATTGCTGCTGTTAGGGGATCCCCACAACAAAAACAGTTTCATTTTTAGGGAGTAGTTTGACCTTGCCACACGCAGTTTGGGAAAAGTGTCTCGATTATCTACAGGACGAATTGCCGGTGCAGCAGTTCAACACCTGGATCAGACCCCTTCAGGCCGCGGCTGACAACGACACCAGTCAGCAGACCCTGCGCCTGATCGCCCCCAACCGCTTTGTCCAGGACTGGGTGTCAGACAAGTTTATCTCCCGAATCTCTGAACTCTACTCCGAAATTTCCGGCACCTATCACACTGTGGTGGTGGAGTCGGGGGGGCCGACACCGCCGGCCTTTAGCTCCAGGTCGCCATCCCCGCAGCGCCCCTCCGGGGCCAATGGGCCCAGCCCCCAGGGGCGGGAAATACCGGCATTTCAGGAGGCCAAACCCGGCCCGGGCAATTATCCGGTGCGGCCGCCGGGCATTATTGCTGCGCGGGGGCAGGAGGTTAAAGTCGAAGGTGGCTTGCGCCACGAGAGCAATCTCAACCACACCTTCACCTTCGACTCCTTTGTCGAGGGCAAGTCCAACCAGCTGGCCCGCGCCGCAGCCCAGCAGGTGGCGGAAAATCCTGGCGGCTCCTATAACCCGCTGTTTATCTACGGCGGTGTCGGTCTCGGCAAAACCCACTTGATGCATGCTGTGGGCAACGAGTTGTTGGCCAAGAACCCCAATGCGCGGATCATTTATCTGCACTCCGAGAGTTTCGTCGCGGACATGGTCAAGGCGTTACAGCTCAATGCCATCAACGACTTCAAGCGCTTCTACCGCTCGGTGGACGCTCTGTTGATCGATGACATTCAGTTTTTTGCCGGCAAGGATCGCTCCCAGGAAGAGTTCTTTCATACCTTCAACGCCCTGCTGGAAGGTGGTCAGCAGATGATCCTCACCTGCGACCGCTACCCCAAGGAAATTGACGGTCTTGAGGAGCGGCTGAAGTCCAGGTTTGGCTGGGGTCTGACGGTTGCCGTGGAGCCCCCGGAGCTGGAGACCAGAGTGGCCATCCTGATGAAAAAGGCCGCCAGCGCCAATATTCAATTGCCCCATGAGGCGGCTTTTTTCATCGCCCAGCGCATTCGCTCCAATGTGCGTGAACTGGAAGGTGCCCTGAAGCGGGTCATTGCCAATGCCCACTTCACCGGCCGCGCCATAGATATCGACTTGATCCGCGAATCCCTAAAGGATTTGTTGGCTCTCCAGGATAAGCTGGTTACCATAGACAATATCCAGCGCACCGTGGCAGAGTACTACAAGATCAAGCTGTCTGACCTTCACTCCCGCCGCCGAAGCAGATCCGTGGCGCGGCCCCGACAGGTTGCCATGTCCCTGGCCAAGGAACTGACCAACCACAGCCTCCCCGAGATCGGCGAATCATTCGGCGGCAAGGATCACACCACAGTGCTCCACGCCTGTCGCAAGATCAAGGAGCTGAACGAATCAGATGCGGATATCAGGGAAGACCTGAAAAACCTGCTGCGCCTGCTGACCACCTGAGGTCAATGCACCGGGCATAGGGCAGAACAACAACGTACAGATCGGATGACGAGACAATGAAATTCAGTATTTCCCGCGAGCAGTTTCTAAAGCCCCTGCAGCTGGTCGCCAGCGTGGTGGAGCGTCGGCAAACCCTGCCTGTTTTATCTAACGTATTGATTATATTGGATAATAATTCTCTTTCCCTCACCGGGACCGACCTCGAAGTGGAGATAGTCGGCCGTGTGGAGCTGGCGGACGACGGCATTTATGAGTCCGGGGAGATTACCGTTCCGGCGCGTAAACTGATGGATATCTGTAAATCCCTGCCGGACCGCTGCCAGCTCAACTTTGCGTCGGACGACAGCGGTGGGCGAATCCAGATTTCCAGTGGCCGCAGCAAATTCAGCCTGGCCACCCTGCCGGCATCGGAGTTTCCCAATGTGGAAGATGCCCCCGGTGGTGTCGAGTTTCAGATCCCCGCCGATGAACTCAAGCGCCTTATCGACAGTACCGCGTTTGCCATGGCCCATCAGGATGTTCGCTATTACCTCAATGGTATGTTGTGGGAAGCCACCACAGGTATGTTGCGCACCGTCACCACCGATGGCCACCGCTTGGCCATGTCCAGCCGGTCCATGCCCTTTTCCGTTCCTGAGAAAATCCAGGCCATCATTCCCCGCAAGGGGGTGATGGAGCTCTCCCGTATTCTTGGCGAGGGCGGCGAGGTCAAGGTTACCCTCGGCAGCAACCATGTCAGGATCAAGAGCGATGATTTTCTGTTCACCTCAAAGCTCGTGGACGGCGCCTATCCGGATTACGAGCGAGTACTGCCCAAGGCGGGCACCAAGGCCCTGATTGGTGGGCGGGAAGAATTGCGCCAGTCCTTTGCCCGGGCGGCGATTCTGTCCAATGAAAAGTATCGGGGTGTGCGTCTACTGCTTCAGGATTCCAGCCTCAAGATCACCGCCAATAATCCGGAGCAGGAAGAGGCCGAAGAGGAGTTGGCAGTGGACTATCAAGGGGACGGGGATTTGGAAATTGGCTTTAACGTCAATTACCTGATCGATGTCCTCAACGTCCTCAAATGCGAGAATGTAAAGATCAACTTTATCGATTCCAACAGCAGCGCCCTGTTGGAAAATCCCGACAGCGACGAAGCCGTGTACGTCATCATGCCCATGAGGCTATAGCAATCCCGCTGCGCCCGGGGCAGGGGGTGTCCTTGCCCCGGCGGCGTTTCCCTTCGGAACCCTAACCTTCATGTATTTAGAGCGGCTCGCGGTGCATGGTATTCGCAACATCGACCACGCCGAGCTATTTCTCTCCCCCGGTGCCAACTTGATCTTTGGTCACAATGGCAGCGGCAAGACCAGCCTCCTCGAAGCTGTCCATCTGTTGTCCAGAGGTCGGTCGTTTCGCAGCAATAGTCTCAAGTCGGTAATTTCCCATCACATCGCTGAGTGTACCTGTTTCGGATTGATCAACGGCGACACAGGTGGCCAGCCGGTGCCCATCGGTGTCAGCCGCAGCAGCGACGGCGCGTTTGTCTTCAAGTTGGATGGCAATCAGGTTACCAGTGCGTCCCGCTTGGCAGAGGCCCTTCCGCTCCAGTTGATCAACGCCACCAGCTTTTTGCTGTTGGATGGCCCGCCATCCGCCCGCCGTGGCTTTATGGATTGGGGAGTGTTTCACGTGGAACATTCCTACCGTGAGCTGTGGTCCCGATTTCAGAAGTGTCTTAAACAACGGAATTCGCTGCTTCGCCATGGTAAAATGGACGACCTGCAACTGTCGGTGTGGGACAGGGAGTTCACCGCGATCGCTGAGCCCATGGACGAGGCCCGTATTCGCCATATCGAGTCGTTGGTGCCGGTTCTCCACCAGGTAATCCAGGATCTGGGTTTGAAGGGTGACTTTTCCTTTCGCTATGTACCGGGTTGGGACCATAGCAAAGATCTTTTGGCACAGCTTCAGGCCGCCCATCTCCGTGACCGCAAGGCGGGGTTCACCAACCTTGGCCCCCATCGGGCGGATCTCAGAATACTGAGGGATGGTCAGCCCGCCTCTGAGGTGATGTCCAGGGGGCAGGCAAAGATGCTGGTATGTGCCATGAAGATCGCTCAGAGCCTGTTGCTCCGGGAGCGCACCGGGCGCCAGTGTATCTTTTTGCTGGACGACTTGCCGTCGGAGCTTGACGCCAGGCACCGCCAGGCGGTTTGTGAGTCGTTGATGGCCATGGAAGTGCAGATATTGGTAACGGCGGTGGAGTTGAGGGATCTAGACAGTTTTCGGGCAGCGGAAGGTGCCCTCCATAAGCCAGCATTGTTTCACGTGGAACAAGGCAAGGTAAGTCAGGCCAGCGCCTGAAACACAGGTAGGATTGTTCATGAGCACAGTGGAAAACAGTAAAGAATACGATTCCTCCAGTATTACGGTATTGAAGGGCCTGGATGCGGTGCGCAAGCGCCCCGGCATGTACATTGGCGACACCGATGACGGTACCGGCCTGCACCACATGGTGTTCGAGTTGGTGGACAACTCCATCGACGAAGCTCTGGCCGGCCACTGTTCCGAGATCAAGGTAATCATCCACCCCGATGAATCCGTCTCCGTGGCTGACAACGGCCGGGGAATCCCCACGGATATGCACGAAGAGGGTGTTTCCGCCGCGGAAGTTATCATGACCGTACTTCACGCCGGCGGGAAGTTCGGCGGTGAGAACTCCTCCTACAAGGTATCCGGTGGGCTCCACGGGGTTGGGGTGTCAGTGGTGAATGCGCTGTCGGAGACACTGAAACTCACCATCAGGCGCAATGGCAAGGTTCACGAGCAAACCTACAGGCACGGTGTGAGCCAGGCGCCCCTGGCGGTGGTGGGGGAGACCACCGAAACCGGCACCTCAGTGCACTTTTATCCCTCGGCGGAAACCTTTACCAATATCCACTTCCACTTCGATATTCTTGCCAAGCGCCTGCGGGAACTGTCCTTCCTGAACTCCGGTGTGCGCATCGTCCTCAAGGACGAGCGCAGCGGCAAGGAAGAGGTGTATCAGTACGAAGGTGGGCTGAGGGTCTTTGTCGAGTATCTGAACACCAACAAGACCACCATCAACAAGGTCATGTATTTCTCAACCCAAAGGGATGACGGGATTGGTGTTGAAGTTGCCCTGCAGTGGAACGATGGCTACCAGGAGAACATCTTCTGCTATACCAACAACATTCCCCAGCGGGATGGCGGCACCCACCTGGCGGGATTCCGGGCGGCCCTTACCCGCACCCTCAATGGCTATATCGACAGTGAAGGGCTCGCCAAAAAGGAAAAGGTCAGCACCACGGGGGATGACTCCCGGGAGGGGCTCACCGCGGTCATTTCCGTGAAGGTGCCAGACCCGAAATTTTCCTCCCAGACCAAGGACAAGCTGGTGAGTTCCGAGGTGAAGACCGCCGTCGAACAGGAGATGGCGGCAAGTTTTGGCGAATACCTGCTGGAGCACCCCCAGGAGGCCAAGGCCATCGTCACCAAGATGATCGAGGCCGCCCGGGCCAGGGAGGCAGCCCGCAAGGCGCGGGAAATGACCAGACGCAAGGGTGCCCTGGATATTGCCGGCCTGCCGGGGAAGCTGGCGGACTGCCAGGAGAAAGACCCCGCCTTGTCGGAGATCTTCCTGGTGGAGGGCGACTCCGCAGGCGGCTCGGCAAAACAGGGGCGCTCGCGTAAAACCCAGGCCATCCTGCCCCTCAAAGGCAAGATTCTCAATGTGGAAAAGGCCAGATTTGACAAGATGTTGTCAAGTGCCGAAGTGGGTACCCTGATCACCGCCCTAGGTTGTGGCATTGGCACCGAGGAGTTCAACCCCGACAAGCTGCGCTACCACACCATCGTTATCATGACGGATGCGGACGTCGATGGCTCCCACATCCGCACCCTGCTGCTGACCTTCTTTTTCCGTCAGATGCGGGAGTTGATCGAGCGGGGCCACCTCTATATAGCCCAGCCACCCCTCTACAAAATCAGCAAGGGCAAGCAGGAGCAGTACCTGAAGGACGACGCCGCGCTCACCGACTTCCTCACCCAGAATGCCCTGGAGGACAGCAGCCTTCACGTCAACCCGGATGCCCCAGGCATCAGCAGCAGCGCCCTGGAAACCATCGTCAAGGCCTACCGCCGGGTGATGGCCATGATCGACCGGATGTCGCGGGTTTATCCGGCGGTGGCCATGGACGCGATGATCTACCTGCCACCCCTCAGCCTGGAGGATTTGAAGTCCCGGGAAGCGGTGGAACAATGGTCGTTGCTGGTGGAAGGCGCCCTCAACGCCGATGAGCGCTCCGGCAGCCACAGATACGGAATCCGGGTGGAGGAAGACAGGGAGCGCCATCTGTTTGAGCCCCACCTGGATATCTTTGCCCACGGCATCT
>CAZWUP010000011.1:17377-23561 GCA_964637045.1 uncultured Porticoccaceae bacterium
TATGTTTTCAATCGGGACTACTTCGCCTCCGGGGAATACCGGGCGATCGTCGATCTGGGGTCGCAAATCAAGGATTTGACGGAAGATGGGGCCTATGTGCGCCGCGGGGAGAAAGTCCAGCCGGTAAGCTCCTTTACCGAAGCTCTGGATTGGCTGATGGCGGAATCCCGCCGCGGCTACAATATCCAGCGCTACAAGGGCCTGGGGGAAATGAACCCGGAGCAGTTGTGGGAAACCACCATGGACCCCGAGTTGCGCCGCCTGTTGCGGGTTACCGTTGACGACGCCGTTGCCGCCGACCAGATCTTCAACACCCTGATGGGTGACCAGGTGGAACCCAGGCGGGCCTTTATTGAAACCAATGCCCTCAGCGTCGCCAATTTGGATATCTAAACCCATTGCTGTCCGCCAACCATCTGGAGTCATGTCCACCACGGGCTCCTTCAGGGAAACTCAAGGTAGCGCTACAGTTGCCGGTAGTTACCCGAAAGACGGCAGGACAGCAATGATCTAAACCCTTAGCGAATCTCCTCCTGCCTGGCCACGATCCAGCGCTGCGCGGCGAGTGTCAATTGCTTGCTGTCCATTCCTTCCGTTGCCAGGGGATCGCCGAAGATAACCGTAATTTCCCCTGGGAATTTAAGGAATTTCCGCGGCGGCCAATGCCGGCCGGCGTTGTGGGCCACCGGCAGGATAGCCACCCCGGCCGCCGCCGCCAGGGCGGCGCCACTGCGGGCGTAGTTGCCGACACTGCCGTAGGGCTGGCGGGTGCCCTCGGGATAGACGATCACATTCAAGCCCTCTGCCAAGCGCTGCTGGCCCTGTTCCATTACCGCCCGGATCGCAGCGCGGGGGTTGTCGCGATCAATGGCAATGGGCTTCACCGAGGCCAGACCCCAGCCGAAAAACGGGATTTTCAAGAGTTCCTTTTTGAGGATGGTGCTCACCGGGCGCAGGCGCCGCTGCAGGTAAAAGGTCTCCCAGGGCGACTGGTGGTTACACAGCACCACAAAGGGCGCGGCGGGCACATGCTGCCATCCGATGACCCGGACCCTGATGCCACAGGCAATGCGCAACCAGTGATGAATCAGCCAGTTGCCGGTGGTGGCCAGGGTCTGTCGCTGGCGCAGTGGCAGCAGCAGGCCCAGGGTGCAGCTGAGCAGGCTGAACAGCGCGACGATGGGCCCGTAGCCGGCGTAAAACAGGGTGGAACGGAGGGCGAGAACGGCTTTCATTGGCGATCTGCAATCAGATAGTCGGCTACGGCGTCAAGGTCGTCAAAGACCCGGGTCTTCGCAAGCACGGGGTGTTGGGGCAGGGCGGCCTCCGCTTGCCGGCCCTTGCCCGTGCGCACCAACAGCGGCGTGCAGCCTCTGGCCAGGCCGGCTTCCAGGTCGCGGATACTGTCTCCCACCAGGGGCACGGCCGCCAGGCTGTCCAGCCCCAGGTCCGCCATTATGGTGTCCAGCAATCCCGGCAGGGGCTTGCGGCAGTTGCAGTTGTCCTCGGGGGTGTGGGGGCAGAAGTACACCCCGCCCAAATCTCCCCCAGCGCTCGCGATCAGGGTGCGCATCTTGTGGTGCATCCCATGCAAGTCATCGGCGGTGAACAAACCCCGGCCCAACCCGCTCTGATTGGTGGCCACCATTACGGTAAAGCCAGCGCGATTGAGGCGGGCAATGGCCTCGATACTGCCGGGCAGTGGCTGCCACTCCTCCCGGGACTTGATGAACTGCTCGGAGTCCTGGTTGATCACCCCGTCCCGGTCGAGGATAACCAGTTTCACTTGGCCGGTACCAACAGGGAAATATCCGCCACATTGAGGAACAGGCCGCGCAGCTCCGCCAACAATTTCAGGCGGTTGCCCCTTACCCTGGGCTCCTCTGCCATTACCATGACGCCGTCGAAAAAGGCATCCACCGGCCCCTTCAGGGCTGCCAGTTCCTGCATCCCCTGGGTGTAGTGGCGACTGGCAAACAGTGGCATCACGGTGCCGGAAACCCGAGCCAGAGTATCTTGCAGGGCGGCTTCCTCCGGCCCTTCAAACAGCGCCGGGTCGACCCCCTGGGGCAGGGTGTCCGTGGCCTTGGCCAGAATATTGGACACCCGCTTGTTGGCCGCCGCCAAGGCCGCCGCCTCCGGCAGTTGGCTGAAGCGGTGCACCGCCTGAATGCGCAGGTGGAAATCCAAGGGATTGTTGAGATTCTTGGCCTGTACCGCGACAAAGGTTTCGGCGGAGATACCCTCGTCCTCATACCAGGCGCGGAACCTGTCAAATAGGTATGTGAGTACTTGCTCACCCAGGCGGTCAGTGACACTGAGGCCGGGGTGGAGGGACGCCGCCTTGGCGATGGCTTCCGCCAGATTGAGATCAATGGCCTTTTCCACCAGCAGGCGCAAGACGCCAAGACTGGCCCGGCGCAGGGCAAAGGGGTCTCGGGAGCCGGTGGGGGGCTGGCCGATGCCAAAGATTCCCACCAGGGTGTCCAGGCGGTCCGCCAGGGCCACCGCGGTGCCGGTAGCGGTCAGCGGCAGCTGATCACCGGCAAAGCGGGGCAGATAGTGCTCGAACATGGCGGCCGCCACTTCGGCATCCTCGCCATCGTTGGCGGCATAGTAGCGGCCCATGATGCCCTGAAGGTCATCGAACTCCAGCACCATTTCGCTCACCAGGTCGGACTTGCACAGCTCCCCCGCCCGCTGCACGGCGTCAACAGCGGCGCCGACAAAGGGTGCCAGGTAGCTGGCGAGGTTGGCGATCCGCTGGGTCTTGTCGAACAGGGTGCCCAACTTCTCCTGAAAGACAATGGACTTCAGCTGCTCCCGCCGCGCGACCTGGCTGCGCCTGTTGTCGGTGTCATAAAAGAAGGCGGCGTCGCTCAGGCGGGGGCGGATCACCTTCTCGTTGCCGGCGATCACCTTGGCCGGCTCCAGACTCTCGATATTGGCGACGGTAATAAACAGTGGCAGTAACCGGCCGTCGCCGTCCACCACATGGAAATACTTCTGATGTTCCTTCATGGAGGAAATCAGGGCCTCGGGGGGCACCTGGAGAAAGCGCTCCTCAAACCTGCCCGCCAGGGCCACTGGCCACTCGTTGAGGGCGGTGACCTCCTCCAACAGCGCCGGGTCGATGACCGCCTGCCCCCGCTGCTCGGTGGCAACCCTGTTGACCTGGCTCTCAATCAGTGCCCGCCGCTCGTCAAAATCCGCCACCACATAAGCCTTGCGCAAGTCATTTAGGTAGCTAGCGGGTGAGTGAATACTTACTTCTCCGGGGTGGTGGAAGCGGTGTCCACGACTGGTATTGCCAGGCGTGAGGGACAGCACCTCAGCCTTCACCACCTGGTCGCCGAACAACATCACCACCCAGTGTACGGGGCGGATAAACTCCTCCCGGGAGGCGCCCCAGCGCATCCGCTTGGGAATGGGCAGGGCGTCCAGGGCCTGGCTGACCACAGTGCCGAGCAGGGTGCTGGTGGCGACGCCTTCGCTGGCGGTGCGCACACAGAGCTTGTCCTGGGTGCCGTCGTTGTCGACACAGTCCTTGAGGGCGTCGGGGGCCAGATCGTGCTTGCGGGCGAAGGCCTCCCCCGCCTTGGTTAGTGCGCCCTCACTAGTGAAGGCCACCTTTACCGGCGGGCCCCAGGAAATCTGTTCCCGCCTTGGGGTGGTGTCCGCCAGGTTGCCGACAAACACCGCCAGGCGGCGGGGAGCAGCGTAAAATCGCACCTCGTCAAAGCTGAGCTCCAGCTTGTCCAGGGCGGCGGCGACGCCGTCGCGCAAGGCCTGCGCCAGGGACAGCAGAGCCTTTGGCGGCAGTTCCTCGGTGCCAATTTCAACCAGAAAATCCGCACTCATTGGGCAATCTCCCGGTGCTTGGCCATGACTTCCTCAGCCAGGGCCGGCGCCGCCAGGGGAAAGCCCAGGGCGAGCCGTGAATCAAAATAGGCCTGGGCAACCGCCCGCGCCAGGGAGCGCACCCGCAGGATAAACCGCTGCCGCTCGGTTACCGAGATGGCGTGGCGGGCATCCAGCAAGTTGAAGGCGTGTGAGGCCTTCATCACCATCTCGTAGGCGGGCAGGGGCAGGCCCTTGGCGATCAGCCGCTGGCTCTCGGACTCGTAGACGTCAAAACAGTGGAAATTGAATTCCACATTGGCCTCTTCAAAATTGAAGGTGGACATCTCTACCTCGTTTTGGTGATACACATCCCCATAGGTCACCTTGTTGCCCTGGGGATCCAGGGTCCAGGTCAGATCGTAGATGCTGTCCACCCCCTGCAGGTACATGGCGATCCGCTCGAGGCCATAGGTAATCTCGCCGGTAACCGGGTAGCACTCCAGCCCCCCCACCTGCTGGAAGTAGGTGAACTGGGTGACCTCCATACCGTTGAGCCAGACCTCCCACCCCAAGCCCCAGGCCCCCAGGGTGGGTGACTCCCAGTTGTCCTCGACAAAGCGGATGTCGTGAACCAGGGGGTCGATCCCCAGCATCCGCAGGGAATCCAGGTAGAGCTCCTGAATTTCATCAGGGGATGGCTTCATCACCACCTGAAATTGGTAGTAGTGTTGCAGGCGGTTGGGATTCTCCCCGTAGCGCCCGTCCTTGGGGCGGCGGCAGGGCTGGACATAGGCGCTGTTCCAGGTCTCGGGCCCAATGGCGCGGAGGAAGGTGCCGGGGTGAAAGGTTCCTGCCCCCACTTCCATATCCAGCGGTTGTTGCAGGACGCAGCCCCGGGAAGCCCAAAACTGCTGCAGGGCGAGAATAAGGCCCTGAAAAGTCGATACGTCCGGAGTCTGTTCAGACACGGCTGCCACCTGTTTACAAAGAGAGGGCGCAATTATATTGAGATAGGCCCGGGAAGTCATGGTTGCGGCACGTTCCACGGGGTAAACCTGCTGAAATTACGGCAGGATGCGGTATCCTTCAAGATGTTGACCAAGGACCTGAATGTGGCCGCAAAAATCATCCGCCTTTTTATTGCCCTGGTGGCGCTGCTCCCCCTCACGCTGGCCCGGGGCCTGGGGGCCGTCATCGGTCAGTGGGCCTGGCTGGTCCGCAGCCGCGGCAGCCGCACCGCCCTCACCAACCTTCGCCTGTGCTTTCCCGAGTTGACAGACAGGCAAATCAAAGCCCTCGCCGGCCAAAGCATGCGCCACTGGGGCATGACCCTGTGCGAGATTCCCGGCGTGTGGCGCAGGGGCCGGGACGCCCTCGACTGGATTGTGGATATCGAGGGCATGGATGCGGTCGACGCCGCCCTCGCCAAGGGCAAGGGGGTGATCATCGTCAGCCCCCACCACGGCAATTGGGAAATGGTCGGCTACTGGGCGGGTACCCTGGGGCCGATCACCACCCTCTACCAACCGCCCCGCCGCTTCAACCTGGACGATATGCTGCGGCGGGTGCGCGGCAAGACGGGGGCAACCCTGGTGCCCACCACGGCCCGCGGAGTGAGCAGCCTGATCAAGGCCCTCAAGCGCGGCGAGCTGACCGGCATACTCCCCGATATGGAACCTGAGAAAAACAGTGGCGTGTTCGCCCCCTTCTTTGGCATTCCCACCCTCACCATGACCCTGATTCACAGCCTGCAGCAGCGCACCGGCGCCACCGCCCTGGTGGGCTTTGCCCAGCGGGTACCTGGCGGCTTCAAGATGGTATTCACCGAGCCCGGGCCGGATATTCTGGCAAGCGAGCCAGAAACCGCCGTGGCTGAACTCAACAAGGCCATCGAATACCTGGTGAGGCGGGCGCCGGAGCAGTATCAGTGGGAATACAAGAGATTCAAGCGCCGGCCGGAGGGCATGGCGCGGTTGTACTGACGGCCAAGCGGGGCCATCTGGCCATTGCGTCCCGGCGCGGCCGGTTGCACACTATGGCCACGGGTGCTTCCGCCAGTTCCGGTTGGAACAGCCATTATCATTGACAGTGGAGATTACCAGCCATGAAATACAACAATATCCTGGAAACCATCGGCAATACCCCCTGCATCAGAATCAACAGGTTGTTCGACAAAAACATCGAGGTCTGGATGAAGGCCGAGCGCTACAACCCCGGCGCCAGCATCAAGGACCGAATCGGCCTGTCGATGATTGAAGACGCCGAAAAGAAAGGCCATCTCGACAAGGACACGGTGATCATCGAACCCACCTCCGGCAACACCGGCATCGCCCTCGCCATG
>CAZWUP010000012.1:0-4588 GCA_964637045.1 uncultured Porticoccaceae bacterium
ATATGTCGAATGCTGATCTTGTCACCCTGATGGGTGCGTCCATGATCTATTTCGTTGGTTGTTTTGCTTCAAAGCTTGTTTGGCGGTCGGTCTGGTCTGCTGGCCACTCTGACCTTAAATCATGAATCTACCGTGTACCGGGGCCACGGAGATGGCAGTACTTACCGCCCCGTCTATCCCTCCAACTGAAAAGGGTATTTTTATGCAAATCAAAAACGGCGTTACTCGTCTGTCCAACTACGGCAAAACCGGCCTGCTTGTTCTCGGTGCCTCCGTCATGGCTTCTCCGGTGTTCGCTGCTGTTGACACCACCGCCATCGACAGCGCACTGACCGACATCGCATCTCTTGCCGGCGCTGCTGTCACTCTGGCCGTGGGCGCGTTCGCGGCCTGGGCCATCTACTACAAGCTGAAAGGCTAACGGTAGCCATAACGGCCCCCTTCGGGGGGCCTTTTTGATTCCGGGGACAATATGAATTTATTAATATTTGTTATTTTTCTGATGGGCGTTGGGATATTTTTTTACGCGTGAAAAATTACATTTTTCTTCTATTTTTCGTATCTGCGCTAGCTTCTGCTCATCCAGTCTATGAGACACAAGCCCAGGCTGAGGCCGCTTGTGATGCTGCCGCCGCTGCTACTGGTGGCTCGTATGGTAGCGGTGTCTGTGCATACCAAAATTCCTCCCTCGGCCCTGGCTACGGCTTCTCGTTTTATATTACAAGCTCCTGGCCGAATGGTCGCCTAGCTAGTTATAACCATTCCAATAATCTTTGTGAGTTGGATTCCAATAAATCCGCTTGTGACTACCAGTATTTTAAAGTTGGGACTTGCCCTGAAGGTACCTCGCCCGACCCAGTAACCGGTGAGTGTGTTTCTGAGTGCACCGCCGGCGAATCTATGACCCTGCAATTCTCGCCATCCGTGAATCCAGTTTGCTCCAATAGCTGTTCAATCAGTCAAAGCTCCGACAGTGTTTGCACTGGCACAGAGGCCGAGGGCGGTTACTGTGTTGCCAATTTCACAACTACTGGCAGTTCCTGCGACGGTAATACTGAGGGCTCGTCGCCCTGGGGCAGCTCTGGCGGCTCTGGCTCTGGCGATCCAGGGGGTTCTACTGGTGGTGCGGGTTCTCCTGGTGAAGGAGGCGAAGGTGGCCTAGGTGGTGAAGGCGGGGCCGGTGGTGAGGCGGGCACGGGTGGTGCCGGTGGCCAGGGCGGGCAAGGTGGCCAGGGTGGCGCTGGCGGTGCCGGTGGCGCGGGTGGTGCTGGTGGGGCTGGCGGTACTGCTGAGATCATCATCACTGACCAGACCGGCGATGGCTCCGGCTCCGGTGGTTCTGGCGATGGTAGTGGCGAGGGCGAAGGCGAGGGAGACGAGGAGGAGGGCGGTAGTTCCGGCTCTGGCTCATCCACCTGTAATTCCGCGCCATCCTGTGACGGTGATGCCATACAGTGTGCGATTCTGCAACAACAGTGGTATGCGATGTGCTTCGGTGAGCAGGTCACCCCGACAGAGTTTGAAAATTCGCTCAATTCTGCCGGCCTTGTGTCCTCTGATGATCTCGGCAATCTCTGGGACAATAATTCAGATGATCAATCCAGCGCCCTCCAGGCCGAAGTTAACGCCGCGTTGATCACCGACAATTCAGGCGGTGCTTGTCCTATGTCGGACATATCCTTGCCTTACGGGATCACTCTCCAGTCAACTGATCTCTGCCCTATGTTCGATATTTTGAAAATGGTTGTGCTTGTTTTTGCGTATATCACTGCCGGAACTATCGTGTTCGGCGCTCTTGTTCGGGAGTCTTAAATCATGGCCTTACCTCTGCTTGCTGCGGCTTCCCTCGGTCCCGTAGTAGCGACATTTATCAAGTTTATTGTCGGCACCGCCATCACTCGAGTTGTTGCCGCGCTGGGCATTTCCCTGGTGACCTATGCGTCCATTGATACTGTTGCCGGTATTATCAAATCGCACATGGAAGCCAACATATCCGGCTGGGGTCAGTGGCAGGCATACATTGACGCTGTTGGTTTGCCGGCTGCGGTCAATATCATCGCCTCGGCTTACATCGGTGCGGTGTCTATTCGCGCCTTGATGGGCGCATTCAATCGCATCACCTACGGCATCACCGGGGGTCAATAATGCTTTACCTAGTGACCGGCACCCCAGGTGCTGGTAAAACGCTCAATACAATCAAGTTCATCAACGAAGACAAGCGTTTTCACGAGGTCGCCGGTAAACCTCGTGATGTTTATTACCACGGTATCCGCAATCTAAATGACGAATTCGGGTGGCATGAATTGGATGCCGACCAAGCACAAAAATGGTACGACCTTCCCTCTGGCTCGGTGATTGTCTTCGACGAGGCCTATACTGTTTTCCCGGTTCGTCACGGTTCACAAAAGCCCCCGATTCACGTAGAGAAGCTCGCCACTCACCGGCATCATGGCTATGACATTGTCATGATCTGCCAGAAAGTCACCGGGCAGCTCGATCCTTTTATCCGGGGTCTCGTCGGCCAACATCGTCACTATGCTCGGATCATGGGCTCTAAAAATGTCAACTGTTATGTGTGGGATGCTTGCCAGGAGGCACCGAATTCTAAAGGTGTCAAGCAACTCGCCAACGTAACGCCAGTTCGTCTAGATAAAAAGTACTTTGGCGCGTATCACTCCGCCGATGAACATACCCACAAGCTTAATTTGCCTTGGCTTAATATCATCTGGTTGTGTGTCGCTCTTGCGTTGATTGCCGGTGCTGTCTGGTTCGCGTATACGCGGCTTTTTGCTGATGATAGTCCCAGTGCCTTGCGGCCTTCTGCCAATTCCGACTCAGAGCAAACTACTGTCAGGGCCTCCGGTGCTGCTCAGTCAAAAGAACTCACCTACAGTGATTCGTTCACTCCCGAGGTTACCGCGTTGCCCTGGTCTGCTCCTGCTTACCGCGACGTCATACAGGCCAGGACATGGCCTAGGCCAGCGGCCTGTGTCTTTTGGCATGACCGCAATATGACGGTTTGCTATAGCCAGCAGGGCACCAGGATGTACATACCGGAGGACATCGCGCGCCAGATTGTCAAAGATGGCTTCTTTGACTGGACCAAAGAAGAGCCAACCCAGCAATTTACCGATGATCAATATGCCCTTGATGACAGCGCCCCCAGCGGGGGCGCGCGGCATAGAGAGCGCGAAGCGCACAGTATGACGGGCGGCGCCGCTGGGGGCGGTCTGTCCTCCCGGGTGAAGATTATCGAGCACAAACCCACCAGGATGCAGGTCGAGGGCCGCCAGCGGCCAACCGCTAAAGACGTCCCGAGCTACAACCTGATTCCGAGCGGCTGAGCTCTGAAAACTCCGCTCGATACCGGGCAACCTCAATCGGGAAAATCTTGGATAACTCCGGAACTCCGGAGTTAGTTTTACCTTTTTTCTCTGCCTCACGCCTTACCGCCGCGTGGCCTTCACATGGGCAATAGGCTGTAATCAACAGATGTTCCGGCCCAAAGCTAAAATATTTCGGATTAAGATCGCTGTGCGTTATAACGCCTTTGTATAAGCGCCATCGTTCCCAACCCAACAAGCTGAGGTCACCGGAGCGTATTTTGAGCCACTCGTAGAGCCACTTTGGCCCTTGTCCCTGGCGTTGCCACCGGTACCAGGACCGCTCTGATATGCCCACTTGGGCGCAAATGTCAGACACAAAAAACCCGGCCTCGTGCCGGGTCTCGTTTATTAGTTCCCAACTGACTTTATCCATCCTTACTGCTCCATTTTACTGCTACAAAAATCGCTCCTGTGGCAATCATAGCAACGGCAGCCCCGACCATTAAACTGCGCATAATGTATATTATGTTAAATCAAGACTGAAGCATCAACTTGCCAACTCCTCCACCGGGATCGCGGCGCCGGCAATCTGATGAAATCCCCAATTTGATATCTGTATAATGGCCACAACCAATCGATGCCGATACCAGACCAAGGATTTATCATGAACGAACAACCTGTGCTGTACACCGTAGCCGCCGGCGTGGCGGAGATCTGTTTCAATCGCCCGGCCGCCCGCAACGCTCTCGACATTCCCACTGCCGATGCGCTTCTGGCCGCGATCGTGGATATCCGCAGTCGGGATGATGTGCGGGTTGTCGTTCTCAAGGGTGCCGGTGGGGCCTTTGTTGCCGGTGGCGACCTCGCGGCCATGAGGGACGCCGGTGATGAGGTGTCCGAAATGGCGACTCGCCTGGTGGGCACCATGCACGAAGCCATGCTGGGTCTTGCCGCATGCCCTGCGCCGGTAATTGCCAGCCTGAGCGGCCCGGTGGCTGGCGCTGGCATGAGCCTGGCGCTGGCGGCCGACCTGGTGATCGCCGCCGATAATACAGTGTTCAATATGGCCTATGTAAACGTCGCCAACAACTCGGACTGCGGTGCATCCTGGTACCTGACCCGCGTTGTCGGGCTGCACAAAGCCATGGAAATCATGATGCTGAGCGACGTCATCAATGCTCAGCAGGCACGGGATTACGGCATTGTCAACAAGCTGGTCCCGGTAGACGACCTGGCCGCCGAAACCGCAGCCATGGCGGCGC
>CAZWUP010000012.1:4598-22449 GCA_964637045.1 uncultured Porticoccaceae bacterium
GATTGCCAAGGCCCCCCTGGCCCTGGCGAATATCAAAAAACTGCTGCTTCAGAGCACCACCTTGGATCTCGCTACTCAGCTGGATGCCGAGCAGGAGCACTTCGTCACCCTCACCCGGAGCGAGGATTTCAAGGAGGCACTGGCGGCTTTCTTTGCTAAAAGAAAACCCGAGTTCCGGGGGCGGTGACCCTCGCCGCAGGCCGCCACGCGGCTGGAAGCACTCGGCATCATTGTGTTTTAAGTATTAAAAATATAGTTTAATCTATTGAATTTTAAGCTAATATGTATTGGATTTTACGGTTGAGCATTTGGCTGGTTTGCCTGTCTAAGTGTCTCGATATGGTTGTTGCAGCCACCCTTAAACTGGACCTTGCCGGAATTCATTAATGCTCTACCGCCCTGCTCTGATATTTCCGCTGCTGCTGGCGTGCTCCTTTGGGCACGCCGCACTTGAACCTCTCTCCTCTACCCCTGCCCAGGTTCAGACCACCCTGGAAATGCTGGAGAAGCTCGGCAGCAAGCATTACGCCAACATTCCCGTGGACGACGCCCTCTCCCAGGAACTGCTCGACAACTATCTTGACCTGCTGGATGGCTCGCGGACCTATTTTCTTGCCAGCGATATCAAGCGGTTTGAAAAGTGGTCGCTGACCCTGGATGACGCCCTTCGCCAGGGGGATCTCAGCCCCGGGTTCGAGATCTTCAACGTTTACCGCCAGCGGGTTGTCGACCGGCTGCAAAAGAACATCGACTTGCTCGAAAATGGTGTCGATTTCGATTTCACTGTCGACGAGACCCTGTCTTTCGACGACGAGAACCTGACGTGGGCCAAGTCTCCGGCGGAGCTCGACGAACTGTGGCGCAAGAGGGTCAAAGACAGCTACCTGCGTCTGCTGCTGGCGGAAAAGGACCCTGCCGAGATTCCCGAGACCCTGGTAAAACGCTACCGCAACCAGCTCAAGCGGATGGAGCAAACCGACGCCCAGGACGTTCACCAATACTATATGAACGCCCTCACCGCCCTCTACGACCCCCATACCAGCTATTACTCGCCCCGCCAGTTGGAAAACTTCAATATCAGTATGTCTCTCAAGCTCGAGGGCATTGGTGCCGTCCTCGAAATGAAAGATGAAACCACCAGCGTGGTGCGGGTAATCCCCGGCGGTCCGGCGAGCCAGCAGGGTATTCTGTCGCCCCAGGATAAAGTGGTGGGGGTAGGCCAGGACGACCAGCCCATAGAGGACGTGGTCGGCTGGCGCCTTGAGGACGTCGTCGATCTTATCCGCGGCCCCAAGGGCAGCACGGTGCGCCTCGAAATCATTCCCGCCAAGGGTGAGAGTGCGGGCACCAACAAGGTGATAAGCATCGTGCGGGACGAGGTGAAGCTGGAGGAGCAGGCGGCCAAAAGTCGCATTATCGACCTCGACAACAACGGCCAGCCGGTCAAGGTTGGGGTTATCGATTTGCCCGCCTTCTACATTGACTTTGACGCCTTCAACAACAGGGATCCCAACTACAAAAGTACCACCAGAGATGTCGCCAAACTGGTGGAGGAGCTCAAGGCGGCGGGAGTCGACGGCATCATTCTCGACCTGCGCAACAATGGCGGTGGCTCCCTCCACGAAGTCACCACCATGACCGATTTGTTTATCAATCCAGGCCCTGTAGTCCAGATACGCAAGGCCAATCAGATGATATCCCGGGGCTATCGCTCGAGGGCTGCGCCCATTTACGATGGCCCCCTGCTGGTCCTTATCAACCGCCTGAGCGCTTCGGCATCGGAGATCTTCGCCGGCGCCATCCAGGATTACGGGCGCGGCCTGGTGGTGGGCACCCAAAGCTATGGCAAGGGTACGGTGCAAGCCCTGGTGCCACTCCACGAGGGCCAGATCAAGCTCACGGAATCCAAGTTCTACCGGGTCTCTGGGGACAGCACCCAGCACCGGGGGGTGGTTCCCGACATCTCACTGGCGTCAATTTTCGATCTCGATGACATTGGCGAAAGCAGCCAGGACCATGCCCTGCCCTGGGACCAAATCCACCAGGTCCCGGTCACTCGCCACCATGACCTCAATCAGGACATCCCAACGCTGATCGCCCGCCACCAATCCCGTGCCGCCAAGGATGCTGATTACACCCTGCTGGTGAAGGAGCTGGAAATCAATGAGCAGCGCCGTCAGGAGAAGGAAGTGTCCCTCAACCTGGAGCAGCGCAAGCAGCAACAACAGCGCCACGAACAGGCCCTGTTCGACCTCGAGAATCAGCGCCGTCTGGCCAAGGGACAGCAGCCCTACCCCACCATTTCAGCCTGGAAGGAGGGAGAGGACCTGAATGAGCCCGACGAGGACGAGGTGGCCGAGGAAGTCTCCGACGAAGACATTCCCCTGGATGACGATCCCCTGCTGAAGGAGGCCAGCATGATTCTCGCAGACCATATCCGGCTCACTGGCACCGCCGTCCACCAGGTTGTTGATAAAGACCAAAAATGAAAGTCGTATCGTTTAATATCAATGGGATAAGGGCAAGACCTCATCAGCTTGAAGAGATTGTCACCAGACACTCCCCCGACATCATTGGCCTTCAGGAAACCAAGGTGGAGGATGCCCAGTTTCCCATCGATCATATCCGCGCCCTGGGCTATGACGCCATCTACCACGGCCAGAAGGGTCACTATGGCGTCGCCCTGCTCTACCGCGGCCAGCTTGTGACGAGCCAAACGGGGTTGCCTGGCGATGGCGAGGACAGTCAGCGCCGTCTGGTGTCTATCACCCTGGCGAGCAGCCAGGGCAATCTTACGGTCTACAACGGCTATTTCCCCCAGGGGGAAAGTCGCGACCATCCGGTGAAATTTCCCGCCAAACAGGCCTTCTACCGAGACCTCACCCAGCATTTGCGCACCTGCCATTCGCCGACGGAAAATCTGATCATTATGGGGGACATGAATGTGGCACCCCTGGACAAGGACATCGGCATTGGCGAAGACAACCGCAAGCGCTGGCTGAGAACGGGCAAGTGCTGCTTCCTCCCTGAGGAGCGTGAGTGGCTGAAGGAGCTCAGTCTGTGGGGCCTGGAGGACAGCTATGAACAGCTGCATAGCGAGTCCGGTGAACAGCGCTACACCTGGTTCGACTATCGCAGCAGGGGATTTGAGGCCGAGCCCAAGCGGGGTCTGAGAATTGACCTCATCCTTGCCACGCCAGCACTGCTCTCGCGGATGCGCGGCGCCGGTATCGATCAGCAGATCCGCGCCATGGAAAAGCCCTCCGACCACTGCCCGATTTGGCTGGATGCCGAGCTCTAAATAGACACCTCGGCTTGTCAACCTGACGGTTGTCCCTGCGTTATTAGTCAGTGCAAGTCACTGGAAAAGGACGACGACCATGAAAAAGCTGCTGACATTGACCCTTGTAGTGCTCTGCACTGGATTTTCCACCCTGGCGCTGGCGGATCGTGATCGCGGCCGCTATGGCGACGGTTACCACTACCGTGGCGACAGGCATGTCGTGGTCAACAAGCATTACTACGGCAGGCCCCACCACTACGATCGCCGCCCGGCGAAGCACTGGAAGGGGCATCGGGACTATCGCAAGAGCTACCACTACCGGCCGAGAAACACCTATATTGTCGAGCGGCATTATCATGACGACGATGCCTACAAGTGGATAGGCGGCATCTACCTGCTCAATGAAATTCTTCATCACAACCATTAACCCCGTGGTGGACAATGACAATCGGCATGTATCTCACCGCTGTCCGCGACACATCAGGAGATATTTTGACGTTGCCAGACCAGCATGCGATGGACAGTTTTCTCGCCTCGGTTGAACGAAGGGCATTTCTGATGGCCAGAACTGCCCTCGGCAACGAAGAAGATGCGCTGGACACCGTACAGGACGCCATGATGATGCTGGTGAGAAAGTACCGCCACAAATCCGAAGAGGAATGGCGGCTGCTGTTTTACCGGATGCTCAACAACCGTATCCGCGATGTGATCCGGCGGCGCATGGTGAGAAACCGGTTTACCGGCTGGCTCGGCGGTTTTGCCCGGGACGACGGGGAGCAACCAGACCCCTTCCAGCTGGTGGCTGATCGAGCCGCCAACAATCCCGCCAGGGAGTTGGAGCGCCGCCAGAGTATGGAGGCCCTGTCTGCCGCCCTCGCGGTGTTGCCCCCGAGGCAACAGGAGGCCTTTATGCTGCGCTGCTGGGAGGGCCTGTCGACAGCGGACACAGCCGCCGTGATGAAGTGTTCGGAAGGAAGTGTAAAAACCCACTACTCAAGGGCGCTGCACTCCCTCCGGGAACAATTAAAGGAGCACCGCGATGACGAAATTTGAGCAACACCTCCAGCACCAGCTCAGAGCCGGGGAAAGGTCCCTGGATCCAGCCACCGAGGCCAGCCTGCGGGCCAGTCGCCAGCTGGCCCTGGCCCAGCACCGGGGCAGCCGTCTGTCGCGCCTGCTGGTCCCCGCCTCCGGTATGGCGCTGGCCTCCATTGCGGCCTTCTTTCTGATATTCTCCCCCCTACCTGAACTCAGCAATGGCCAATTCAATACGCAAGTGACCACTGAAATCACCGACAGCCAGGACCTTGATTTTTACTACTGGCTTGCGGTAACTGAGGGCGTCGCGGACAGCTGATCATGACCATCAAGCCACTAGTATTGAAACTCGTTTATTGCGAAACATCACGATGGCAACGGTTTTGCGTAGGTCGGATTAGGCGCAGCCGTAATCCGACGAGGAATGTCGTGATGCCGACGTGTTTGTCGGATTACGCTTCGCTAATCCGACCTACGGGAGCAATGTTTCGATACCAACAGGTTTCAACACTAGTGTTCACCGCACTCCTGCTCGCCTCATCACTGGCGGCGGCCACCGCCCCCGATTTTGCAGTTGATGTCGCTGCCGGAAGGGGGGCGGCGAGCAGCCCCTGGGGGGCTCCTCCCCTGCCCTTCACACTGGTAAAAAAGTGGGACGACCTGTCCCCTGAGGAGAAGAAACGGGTCAAGGAAGCCCGCGAGCGCTACCAGAAGCTGCCCGACGACAGGCAGGAAAAGCTGCGGCGCAAGTGGGAGGAAATGCCCAAGCAAGAGCGCGAAAAATATAAAATCGACAGAAAATACCGATAGCGGCTCGCCCTCCCCCTGACGGAGCTGCCCGCTCCTTGCCCCACTCCGCCAGGGCCCACCAGAGTGGCTTCCGCGCCCTGGCTATCCCGCCAATCCAGCATTTTAAGTAGAATCACACCCTTGATGCGTATAAAATTCGCGCCTGAACTAGCGTTTTTGCTATAACGAGTCGATCTGGAGGTGGCTGTGGAACGAGAATTTATGGAATACGATGTGCTGATCATCGGAGCCGGTCCATCCGGCCTGGCGGCAGCGTGCAGACTGCGCCAACTGAATCAGGAGATCAGCGTGTGCGTCGTCGAGAAAGGCTCCGAAGTGGGCGCCCACATCCTCTCTGGCGCGGTGTTCGAGCCCCGCGCCCTGAATGAATTGTTCCCCGACTGGAAAGAGCGGGGGGCCCCGCTGCTGACAGAAGTGGCGGGTGACGATATCTATGTCTTGCGCGGCCCGGAGTCCAGCATCAAGGTGCCCCACCTGTTTGTGCCCAAGACCATGCACAACGAGGGCAACTACATCATCAGCCTCGGCAATCTCTGCCGCTGGCTGGCGGAGCAGGCGGAGGCCTTGGGGGTGGAAGTTTTCCCCGGCTTCACCGCCGCCGATATCGTCTATCACGAAGACGGTTCAGTGAAGGGTATCGTCACCGGTGACATGGGGGTCGGCCACGACGGTCAGCCCACCGCCAACTACACCCCGGGGATGGAGCTGCACGCCAAGTACACCCTGTTTTCCGAGGGCTGTCGCGGCCATCTGGGCAAGCGACTGATGGCCAGATTCAAGCTCAATCAGGATGCGGAAGCCCAGCACTATGGTATAGGTATCAAAGAGTTGTGGAAGATTCCTGAGGCACAACATAAACAAGGGCTGGTGGTGCACTCCGCCGGCTGGCCCCTGGACGAGAGCGGTAGCGCCGGCGGCGGTTTCCTCTACCACATCGAGGACAACCAGGTGGCGGTGGGGCTGATCACCGACCTCTCCTACAGCAACCCCCATGTCAGCCCCTTCGAGGAATTCCAGCGCTACAAGACCCACCCGGTGATCCGCCAGTACCTGGAAGGCGGGGAGCGGATATCCTACGGCGCCCGCGCCATTGTCAAGGGCGGCCTCCAGTCCCTGCCAAAAATGTCCTTTCCCGGCGGGCTGCTGATCGGTGACGATGCCGGCACCTTGAATTTCGCCAAAATCAAGGGCTCCCACACCGCCATGAAATCCGGCCTGATTGCTGCAGAACTGGTGGCGGAAGCGGTGGCCGGCGGTCGCGGTAGCGATGAGCTGAACTACAGGGATGCCTTTCAGGCGTCCTGGCTTTATGAAGAGCTACACGCCCAGCGCAACTTTGGCCCGGCCCAGCACAAGTGGGGCAACATTCTTGGCGCCGCCTATGCGTTTATCGATATCAATCTCTTTAACGGCAAGCTGCCCTGGACCCTGTCCGACCCCAAGCCGGACCACGAGCAGCTCAAGCCCGCCAAGGACTGCAAAAAGATCAACTATCCCAAGCCGGACGGCAAGCTTACATTTGACCGCCTCACGTCGGTGTTTATCTCCAACACCAATCACGAGGAAAACCAGCCCTGCCACCTGACCCTGAAAGACCCGGACATTCCCATCCGGCACAATCTGCCCCTGTTCGATGAACCCGCCCAGCGCTACTGTCCGGCGGGGGTTTACGAAGTCGTCGACAACGATGACGGCAGCAAACGCTTTCAGATCAACGCCCAAAACTGCGTGCACTGTAAAACCTGTGACATCAAGGACCCCACCCAAAATATCGAGTGGGTAACCCCCGAGGGCGCGGGCGGCCCCAACTATCCGAATATGTAGTCCTAACCCTTATTCGAGGGGAAAAAACACACCAAGGCTGTACACACCCTGTACAGCCTTGTTTTTTTCTGGCCCTGGTTCAGCCAGGCCGACAAGCTCATAAAAGACCGGCCTGTTGATGAGCCCTTCCATGCCGCCGCGGATTGCCAGGTAGGGGCTGGGTTCGCCCTTGGCATTGACCACCACCCGTAGCGGATGATCAGGACCAGCGGCCACTTTGTCCCCCACGGAGGTGGAGAACACCAGCACCTGCACCCCGTCCCGCTGCATCACCTCAACCTTGACCACGGAGAAGGGGGCATCCTCCACCTGGATGCGCCACTTTTCCACCGGTGTCACCAGAAAATAGTCGTCGCCCTCCTTTTTCAATATGCTGGAAAACACCTTGACCAGGGCTTCCCGGCGGATGGGGTCTCCCTGGTGGATCCACTGCCCCTCCCTGGTGATACGGAGATCCATATCGCCGCTCAGGGCGGGATTCCAGCTTTCCACCGGTGACACCTTGGCGGTGTCCTTGCGGGTTTCGGCGAGAATTTCAGCGTGGATCTGGTCCAGGGTTTTCATGCACACTCCTTATCGGGATCACCCTTGAAGCTTAGCATTCCTGAGCCGAGGACATGGCGGGAGTTTCTGAAATATATCCAGCGGTGGTGATAGAATCCGGGCAATAATCAGCCTTTTGGCTTGGGAGAAACCATGATCGACGGCAGACGACTGAGCCGGATTATCGGTGCCGCCAGAGTGGCCAGCACCGAAAAGGAAATAGCCCGCAAGGTGGGCGTCGTTTTCGAACTGCCGATGCTGATGGCGGCGCTGGGCATTCTGCTGCGTTGGTGGGGTGAGAGCAGCAATGTGGATATCATTTACGATTCCAAGTACTTCGATATTTTCCTGTGGGGGCTCTTTGTCAGCGAGTCCCTGCTGCTTTCCTTCCTCGTCAACCACCCGCTTCGCTACCTGAAGGAGAACTGGCTCAATCTGGTGATCATTGTCCTCGGCCTGCCCCTCCTGGCGGGCTGGGATATGGATTTCGCGGCGCTGCGTCTGTTGCGGATGCTGATAGTGTTTTCCCTGTTAGTCCATGTCGGCAGCCGGGTGGAGAAAATGCTGGCTCAAAACGCATTGTCCGCCACCCTACTGGCCAGCGCCATCGCGATTGTTATGTCCGGGGTGATGATGGCCGTGCTGGAGCCCGGCATCGAATCGCCCTGGGATGGCATCTGGTGGGCCTGGGTAACGGTTACCACCGTGGGCTATGGTGACATCGTCCCCCGCACCCCCCAAGGGCGTTTGTTTGGCGGGATAATCATTCTGATGGGTATAGGCCTGTTCTCCATGATCACTGCCACTTTTGCCGCCTACTTCATTAGCCGCAAGGAAGACGAAGTCCTCGACGAGGAGCGCAGCCAATATCGGAGAATGGGGGATATGGAGGAAAGGCTGTACAACCTCGAGGGGAAAGTTGACGAAATCCTGGCCGAGCTAAGGAAAAAGTAGGGATTTTCCCCACCAATGTTGTAAAATCCCCAGCCTTGACACGGTTCAAAGAGTTCAGTCGGAGAGTAGCTCAGCCTGGTAGAGCACTGCCTTCGGGAGGCAGGGGTCGCAGGTTCAAATCCTGTTTCTCCGACCACTTATTTAGGGAACCTCTGAATAATCGGGTATTTGTCATTGCGAGCGTAGCGAAGCAATCTCAGAAACTCGCACATTCAACGAGTTGCGTGATTGCTTCGTCGCTGCACTCCTCGCAATGACAAATAATCAGAGATTCCTTGGCACCTGGCTTGCGGCCCGCATTTATCCCTGCCATTATCCAGCAACCTATCAGCGGCCTTGAGGCGCTGAGCGAGACTTGGAGTGGCCAATGAATTCCGCAAACAAAATCAGCGCCACCATCCTCGGCCTTGCCCTGGTTGCCGGGCTCGCCGTGCTGGGGATTCTGTTGCGGGACGCCGTGCTGGATTTCAAACGCCTGGATCGCAGTGTTGCGGTAAAGGGGCTGTCGGAAAGGGAGTATCCGGCGAGTATTGTTATCTGGCCTATCCAGTTTTCCGTGGCCGGCAATGAGCTGGGAGACGTCTACCGGACCCTGGACGATCAAAAGGCCAAGATTGCCTCCTTTCTGGTCAGCCACGGCCTGGCGGCAAAGGAGATCACCGCCCCACCGCCGGCCATCACCGACAAGTCCGCGCAGCAGTACGGCGGCGACTCCAGCGCCCCCTTTCGCTACGTTGGGGTGCAGACCATCACCGTCTACTCGGAAAATGTCGGAGGTGTGCGGGAGGTAATGACTCTATTGTCCGAGCTGGGCAAACAGGGCATCGCCTTTACCGGCGACCCCTACCAAAACCAGACCGAATACCTGTTTACCCGCCTCAATGACGTCAAACCGGAAATGATCGAGGAAGCCACCCGCAACGCCCGCGAGGTGGCGGAGAAGTTTGCCGCCGACTCCGCCAGCTCCCTGGGCAAAATCAAGTCCGCGTCCCAGGGACAGTTCAGCATCTCCGATCGGGACAAGAACAATCCCCATATCAAGCGGGTGCGGGTGGTCTCCACCGTCGAGTATTATCTCTCCGATTGAGCCTGAACCCGTTACAGCCATCCCGACACAATGGCACTGACTTGCACATACGTCAGATTCACAGGCTACAGGGCGGTAGTGGCCGAGGGCAGAGGTTTCCAGCACCGGCACGAGTACATCCCTGTAGCCTGCGTCGGCGACGTCCTGTCGCCGACGCTGCTGGAAACCTCTGCCCTCGACCCCAAAGTGTCGCCCCAATTTCCGACTTGTGAGTAAGTCCGACCACGGTGTGAGGCCGCAATCCTGCGGTTGGGCTACAAAGCACCTAACCGCCCCTTTGCCCTACAGATCTTTCTTGCGCACTATGGTATCCCGCACCGTGGTGAATTCCGGCATCCGCAAACTGCGGCGCAGCCAATTGGCTCCGTCGATCACCAGGGTGTGACCGGAGATGTACACGGCAAAGGGGGAACAGATATAGGTGGCAGCCCAGCCCAGCTCATGGAGAAAGCCGGTCCGGCCACCGGGGACGGTGCTGTCGTTGTTGGCGTACTCGCGACCGGCGCCGCCCTTGATGCCCTTCTGCATTGCGGTGGGGTGGTCGTCGTGGATAAACAGTCCGGGGGCAATGCAGTTGACGCGGATATTATCCGGCGCCCACTCCACCGCCAGGGACTGGGTGAGGTTGGTGACTCCGGCCTTGGCGGCGGCGGAGTGGGAAGTGCCCGGGCCGCCGGTCCAGGAGTAGGTGGCGCCAATATTGAGGATGGCACCGCCCTCCCCCAGCGCCAGTCGGCGGCGGGCGAACTCGGTGGAGCAGTAGAAGGTACCGTCGAGGACGATGGCGGTGACGCTGCGCCAGGCGTTGGGGGTCATCTCCTCCGCCGGGCAGGGGAAGTTGCCGGCGGCGTTGTTGACCAGCACGGTGACCGGGCCGAGGGCGGCCTCGATCTCGTCAAAGGTCTGGGCGATGCGCTCCGGGTCGCGGATATCACAGGCGAAGGCCTGGGCCTCGCCGCCGATTTCGGCTATGGCCTGAACGCCGGACTCCAGGTGTTCGGGTTTGCGGCTGACAATGGCGACCTTGGCGCCACAGCGGGCGAATTCGATGGCCATGGCCTTGCCCAGGCCGGTGCCGCCGCCGGTGATCATCACCACCTGACCGTTGTAAGTGCCTTCCGGCAGCATGCGGGTCCCGTAGGGTGGGGGATTCTGAATCATGTCTCAACTCCAATAGTGATTGTCGTGCTGCTCCACAACGGGATTATTTGCCGATAAAAACCGGGTTTCTTTTTTCCGCCAGCGCCTGGCGGGCCTCTTTGTAGTCCTCGCTTTTGAACATGGTGCAGATGCTGGTCAGCTCCTGGCGCAGACCATTTTTGATCACCCCGTAGTCCGCCTGGTCCACCAGGTGCTTGAACATCTGCACCGCCTGGGGAGAATTGGCGGCGATTTTCTCGGCAATTTCCATGGCTTTGGCGTCCACCTGATCGTCCTCCACCAGCCAGTCGGCAATACCCCAGTCAAAGGCCTGCTGGCCGGTGATAATATCGCCGGTCATCAGATAGTACTTGGCCCTGGACTTGCCTATCATGGTGCGCAGGGTCTGGGTGCCACCCATGTCGGTGACGATGCCGTAGAGAATTTCCGGCAAGCGCATTTTTGCCGAGTGGCCCGCCACCCGCATATCCGCCATCAGGCCGATCTCGAAGCCGCCACCAATACAGGCGCCTTTCAGTGCGGCGATAATGGGCTTCGAGCAGTCGAGAAAAGCGTGCTGCAATTTTTGCGCGCGCTTGACGAAGTTGAAGTCACTGTCTTTCGGGTCCCGCTGGCCCAACACCCGGGTGTCCCGTCCCGCATGAAAAGATTTGCCCTCGCCACGGATCACTATGGCTCGCACATCCAGGTCGTCACTGAAGGCGAGGAAAGCTTCGAGCATTTCCCCCTGGCCCTGGTCGTCCATGGCATTGTGCACTTCCGGTCGATTGAAACTGAGCACACCGACGTGGCCGACGCGCTCGCTCTTGATACGTTGTTCTGACATGATTTGCTCCGTTAGTGGCGGGGAATCAGGGTACCCAAAGTATCCACGGCCTGGCTCATCAGCTGGCGGTAGACATGGGCGCGCTTGACGAAGTAATGGGCGTCGTATTCCACCGTAAAGCCGACACCGCCGTGGACCTGGACGTTGTCCCGGGCGTTGCCCAGGGCTGCCTTTTCGCTTATCACCGCAGCCGATGCCACGGCCGCGGGGGCGGAGCCATAGCCTTCCACCAGCTCCAGGGCAGCATACACGCACTGGGCCCAGGCCGCCTCGGCGCTTACCGCCATATCCGCACAGAGGTGAGCTATGGCCTGGAAACTGCCAATGGCCTGGCCAAACTGATGGCGCTCCCTGGCGTAGGAGGCGGCATCGTCCCGGGCGGCCTCGGCGATACCCGCCAAGGCCGCGGCGATAAACAAGACAAAGCGCTGACGGCTGGCCGCCGACGCCGATCCGGCGACTGGCGACGCAGTTGTCACCCTGGCCAGCTCCATGGCCAGGGCTTCATCGGTGCAGGATTCGCGGCAGCGCGGGTCCAGATCCCCGGCGGCGATCAGCAGGCACTGGTGGCGATCCACCACCACCACATAGTCCGCACCCAGGCCATCAAACACAGTCAGTGACGCGGATACCCTGCCGGACACCAGCTGTACCTCGCTCGCCACTGCCAGTGCGGCGCGGGCGGCACCGCTGATCAGAGCCTGGGCGACCTCGGTGTTGCCGGCCTCCGCCGCCAGGTGGGCGGCAAAGGACGTGCCCAGCACGGTTGGCGACACCAACTGCCGCCCTGCCTCCCTGGCGATCAAAACTTCCTCCGCCATGGACAGACCCATACCGCCGGCCTCCTCGGCCACACCAATGCCGAACCAGCCGAGCGCCACCAGCTGCTGCCACAGGGGGTCGCTGTAGGGGGCACCGCGGTTGGCATTATCCTGATAGCGGCGAACGGACACTTCATTGGCCAGAAAGGCGCGGATAACCGCAATGATTTCCTGCTGTTCTTCAGTCGGTAATAGGTTCATCTTGTGGCCACCCCCTAGCGGCTCTTGGGAAGGCCGAGAATGCGCTCGGCGATGATACTTCTCTGGATCTGTTCGGTGCCCGCGCCAATGGTGGCCGCATAGCGGTAGAGATAGCGCTCGATAGCCTGGTGATGGCGGCCCAGGCGCTGCAGGCCCTCCCCCTCGAGAATGTCCATCAGCAATTGGCCGACCCGCTGGCTGAGCTTGGAAAAGAACACCCGGGTCATGGACCCCTCGGGTCCGGGCAGGTCCTGGACCATATTGCGGGACACATCGACAAAGGTCATGGCCCGCACTGCATCGCATTCTGCCCGCAAATCCCGCAGGCGCATGGCGATATCGTCGTGGGCAATGGCCCTGCGCCCATCGCTCATTGTGGTGCTGCGGGCGAGCTCGATCAGAGCGTCGATTTCCACATCCAGCTGCACCTGATCGGAAATAAATGCCGTGCCCCGCTCGAAGGCCAGGGTGGACATCGCGGTGCGCCAGCCGTTATTGATGCCGCCAACCACATTGCTGATGGGAATGCGGACATCGTCGTAAAAGACCTCACAAAACTCCGCAGACCCCGACATATTGGTGATCGGCCTCACGGTGACCCCCGGAGCCTTCATGTCGCAAATCACCCAGGTAATGCCCTTGTGTTTGGCACCCTCGGTGCTGGTGCGCACCAGCAGCTCCTGGTAGTCCGACACATCGGCGCGGCTGGTCCACACCTTCTGGCCATTTACCACCAGGTGGTCGCCGTCGATCACCGCGCGGGTCTTGAGACCGGCCAGGTCCGAACCCGCACCCGGTTCGGAGAAGCCCTGGCACCATACCACTTCGCCTTTGAGAATTTTTGGCAAGTGAAAGGACTTCTGCTCCTCGGTGCCGTTGTAGATCAGGGTGGGACCGGCGTGGGCCAGGTTGACGAAACAGACACTTTCCGTCCCGGCGGGGGGCATATCCGCACGGGCGTACTCCTGGTACCAGATCAACTGGCGGGTCAGGGACAGTCCCAGACCGCCGTACTCCACTGGCCAGGCAATCCCGGCCCAGCCGGCGTCGTAAAGGTGGCGCTGCCAAGCCAGGTCGTAGTCGCGACAGGCGGGCAAATCAGCCATTGGCGGGTGGGGCTCGGCAGGTCGGTTGGCATGCAGCCATTCCCGCACTTGTTCGCGAAATTGATTGTCTTCGGGCGAGAATTTGATATCCATGGGCTACCACTGATTGTTGATTGAATTCACGGCTGACAGTCCTTCACTCCATACAGGTCACGATGATGGAATTGCTCACCAACACCACCATTTTGGGCTTTAAGCCATAGGCTCCAGGCAGGGCTTGCAGCCCATAGCCCTACACCGTGCCGGTAAGCGAATTTACCCAGCGCTGTGTAGTCTGGGCGCTGGTGTTTCACCAGGTCGCAGCGGGGAGCAGGCAGTGATTTTAATAGTATACCTGTTTCGCCGTCTACCCTTGTATCACCCCGGGGTTTCACCGGCCCGGGCATGGACCTCCGTGCCCCCTTCACACTACCTGCCCCGGCCAAAAAAAAACCCGGCCAAAAGCCGGGATTCTGCGCACGGAAGGCGGGATTGCCCAGCCGCTTTACATGTTATTTGGGCGCGAAGCGCACTCCGGCATCCAGGCGGATACAGCTGCCGTTGAGCATTGGGTTTTCGATAATGGCTTTGGCCAGCATTGCGTACTCCTCGGGCAGCCCCATGCGCTTGGGGAATGCGCAGTCCTTGGTCAGCTCGCCAACCATGCTGTCCGGTATCGCCTCGGTGGCGCCGGTGGAAAACAGGCTGGGGGCAATGGCCATGGCGCGAATGCCCAGGGTGCCCAGGTCGCGGGCCATGGGCAGCATCATGCCGGCAACACCGGCCTTGGCGGCGGCGTAGGCAACCTGGCCGATCTGGCCTTCAAAGGCCGCGATGGAGGCAGTATTGATCAGTACGCCGCGCTCACCGCCGGCGTCGGCTTCTTCCTTGCTCATGATATCCGCGGCAACCCGGCAGATATTGAAGGTGGCGTTGAGGCTGAGATCGATCACCTTGGTAAAGTCTGCCATCGGGTGGGGGCCGTTCTTGGACAGGGTGCGCATGGCGATACCACCACCAGCCGTGGTCACCATAATATTGAGCCCCCCCAGCTGAGCAGCGGTGGCGCGCAGATCGGCTTCCATGGCTTCGTAGTCGAGGATATTGCACGGGGTGAAAACGATTCCCATCTCTTTGGCAATGTCGGCGCCCTTGGAGGAGGCCAGGTCCATGATGGCAACCTTGACGCCATTGGCGTGGAGCAGTTTGACGGTGGCCAGGGCCATGCCGGAAGCGCCGCCGGCAACGATAGCTTTTTTACCTTCGAGTTTCATTGTGGGTCCTCATTATGGGTCTTTAAAAAAGCTTCCGGCAGCTGTGTCCCGCTGCTGGAAACAGGTAAATTCTGGCAGTGCACCGAGGGCATCTACCAGTCGGCGAGATCCGCGGACCTCCCCCGGTGCATCCCGGGCAAACCCAGGTTGACACCATTGAACATGGCGCGCTTGAGGAAAATATGCAGCGCAAACTCCCAGGTGATGGCGATGCCACCATGGCATTCCACCGCCATCCGTGCAGTTTTTACCGCCAGGTCGGCGATGTGGGCCTTGGCGATGGCTGCGGCCCGTTCGGCATCGTCGGGAATGGCATCCCAGGCGTGGGCCGCATACCAGTAGAGGGCCCGGCAGGGCTCCATGTCCAGGGCCATGTTGGCGAGCTGGAACTTGAGACCCTGGAACTCACCAATGAGGCGACCGAACTGCTCCCGGGTTTTGGCGTACTCTACGGACATGTCAAGGGCGTGGGCCGCAGCGCCAAAACTATCCGCTGCCTGCAACACCAGCCCGGCATTATAGAGTTGTTTGGCCAATATTAAACCCCCGGTCAGGGCACGGCAGGGGGTGTCAGCAAAGGTCACTGTCGCCACGGGGTGGGTTCTGTCCACCGGTTCGAGAGCCGCCACAGTGATCCCTTCGGCCGACATCTCGACCACCGCCAACTCACCGCCAGCCAGACCCACCAATATCAGATCCGCTTCCGCGGCGTAGACCACGGTGGTCTTGGTTCCGCCAAGGCGTCCGTCGTCGGCTTCCAGGGTCCACTGCTCCGGCAACCAGCGGCCGCCGGCCTCCCCCCAGGCGATGGTGGCTATCTTGTCGCCGCTGAGCAATGGCTCCAGCCACCGCGACCGGAGTGCATCGTCGCCACCACTGGCGATGGCGTAGACCACCAGGGCGTGTTCCGCCAGGGGGGCGGAAACCGCGTAGCGTCCCGCCAACTCCGCGGCAACAGCCAGAGTCAGCAGCCCCATGCCCAGCCCCCCCTGCTCTTCCCCGGGGAGGATGGCGGGCAAACCCATAGCGCACAGGGCTAGCCACAGGTCGCGATCGAGACCGGGCTCGCCGTCGTTCCTGCGGGTAAGCGCCAGGTGAGTGTTGTTGTCCGCAAGCAGGGCCTGTACCGACTCCCGCAGCATTTTCTGTTCGTCGTTGAGATCAAAATCCATGGGTCTCTACCTTTAGTTTTTAGCTTCTTCCCGGGGCAGCCCAAGACCCCGTTCGGCAATGATGTTCAATTGGATATTGGAGGTGCCGCCGCCGATGGTGGCCGCCAGGGAGCCGAGGATATGGTTGACCCAGCGCTCGTTGCCCGGGCTTTTTCCCTTGCCGAACACCGGCATAATCAGGCTGTCCTCGGCAATGATGGCGGTGGCAAGCTCGGCCATTTGCTGGCCGATATTGGAGTTGTTGATCTTGTTCATAAGAGTGATATTGCCTGGGTGTTCCCCCTTGGCATCCTTGGTCAACTGGTAGTAGCCCGAATACAGGTGTGCCTTCACATAGCCCTCGATTTGCGCCAACTGGTGGCGGATCAGCGGGTCCTTGATGGCGGGCTGGCCGTTGCGCTCCACCGTCTTGGCCAGGGCGACCAGTTTGTTGAAGGTGTCCAGGGTGCCGGCGGCGGAACCCACCGAATTGCGCTCGTGCTTGAGGGTGCTTTTCGACACATTCCAACCGTCGCCCCGCTCTCCCACCAGCCAGTCCGCCGGGGCCCGCACATCCTCCAGGAACACTTCGCAGAAGGCGTGGCCGCCGTAGATGGGCTTAAGGGGCCGCACTGTGACACCGGGTTGGTCCATGGGGATCAGGATGTAGGAAATGCCGCTGTGCTTGCTGGGGGCGTTGGGCTCGGTGCGCACCAGGGCAAACATATGGGTGGCGGTTTCGGCATCCGTGGTCCAGATCTTGTGACCGTTGATCAGCCACTGGTCGCCCACCAGTTCACCCCTGGTTTTAACCGCCGCCAGGTCGCTGCCGGCCCCTGGCTCCGAGTAGCCCTGGGCCCACAGGTACTCGCCGGCCAGGGTCTTGGCGATAAACATCTGCTTCTGAGCTTCGGTGCCCCGATCGATCAAGGTGGGCACCAGCATCATCACGCCATTGCCAGGCATTTCCCGCGGGGCTTTGGCGCGGCCAAACTCCTCGCGGATGATCTGGGCCTCGATAACGTCGGGGCGTACCTCGGCGCCCCCATAGGCCTTCGGCAGGCTGCGGTAGAGGTACCCCGCCTCGGTGGCGGCGCGGCGAAATTCCGCCACATAGGCCTTGTCCCGAGCCCTGCCAGGATCCCAGTGCTGGCGCAGAAAGGCGGTCACCCCGCGCTGGTAAATTTGGTATTTTTCGCTGTAGGAAAGATCCATCGTTGGTCTCCGCGGTTATGTCTGTGGACGCCCCGAATTGGGCTTTACCCCGGGGCGGGATCGGCGGCGGGGCCCTGGCTCCCGCGGTTGCGGATTATTTTTTGTCGCCGGTGAATTTCTTGGCGTGACCGTGGAGATCGCCGCGGAAATTGAACCACTCCGGCAACAATTCGGCGTAGCGCAGAGCCTGGTCCCGGGTCATATCCTCCACCTGGGCGAGGTGGGCCATGGTCAGCTTGACACCCTCCGGGTGCATGCTGGCAATGGTGGTGGCCAGCTCCCTGGCGGCGTCCATCAGCTGCTCGCTGGGGTGTTGGCTGAGGGCAAAGTGGCAATCCACGCACTCGTCGGCAGCCATGGTTTTGCCGGTGAGAAGAATTTCCTTGGCCTTCTGGACCCCCACCAGTTTGGCCCAGCGGGTGCTGGCACCCCAACCACCGAGACCCAGCCCCAGGGCCTTCAGGTGGAGGTCGTTGACCTTGGCCTGGGCGCCCACCAGGCGAAAATCACAGGCCAGGGCAATCTCCACCGCACCCGTGCTGCAGGGTCCGTCGATGGCACAGATGATCGGCTTGAGG
>CAZWUP010000013.1:0-22337 GCA_964637045.1 uncultured Porticoccaceae bacterium
GGCCGGCGGCGACGATGTTCTTGGCCACGTAGCGGCCGGCGTAGGCGGCGGAGCGATCCACCTTGGAGGGGTCCTTGCCGGAGAAGGCGCCGCCGCCGTGGTGGGCCATGCCGCCGTAGGTGTCGACGATGATCTTGCGCCCGGTGAGACCGCAGTCCCCCATGGGGCCGCCGACGACAAACTTGCCGGTGGGGTTGATATGGTATTTGGTGTCGGCGTGCAACCACTCCCCGGGCAATACGTGCTGGATGATTTCCTCCATCACGGCCTCTTTCAGATCCTGCTGAGAGATATCCGGGGCGTGCTGGGTGGACAGCACCACCGCCTCCACGGCCACCGGCACACCGTTCTCGTAGCGCAGGGTAAGCTGACTCTTGGCGTCGGGGCGCAGCCAGGGCAGCACATTGTGCTTGCGCAGGTAGGCCTGACGCTCCACCAGGCGGTGGCTGTAGTAGAGGGGCGCGGGCATCAGCACCTCGGTCTCGTTGGTGGCGTAGCCGAACATCAGGCCCTGGTCACCGGCGCCCTGGTCTTCGGGGTTGGCGCGGTCGACCCCCTGGTTGATATCCAGGGATTGCTTGCCGATGGCATTGATCACGGCGCAGGTGGCGCCGTCAAAACCCACCTCCGAGCCGTGGTAGCCAATGCCGGTAATCACGTCGCGGATAATATCTTCCAGATCTACATAACAGGAGGTGGTGACCTCCCCGGCGACAATGGCCATGCCGGTCTTGACCAGGGTCTCCACCGCCACCCGGGCGCGCTTGTCGCGGGCGATGATGGCGTCGAGAACGGCGTCGGAAATCTGGTCGGCCATCTTGTCGGGGTGGCCCTCGGACACGGATTCGGAGGTAAAGAGACTGTACTGGCTCATTGGCTGGGTACTCCTGGGGTTGTGGTCACCGGCCACCCCGCGGGGGGCCGACGGAATTGTCGAATCTGGATGGAAAAACCGTTCTTCAAGGCGAGGAACTCGCTGCCGCGGTCCTCCAGTCCGGCATGGGTGGCCCAGCGCTCCAGCTCCTCCGGGTCGAAACCCAGCCACAGGTCGCCGCAGGCCTCTCTGGTCCAGTCCTGATCGTGGTGGCAGAGCTCGCTGATTACCAACACGCCGCCGTCGGCGAGACGCGCCGCCAGGTCGGCGATGACGGCGGCCGGAGCCGGGGTGTGGTGGAGCACCATGTTGAGGGTGATGGCGTCCGCCCGCAGGCCATCGAGCTCACTGCTGCCGGTGTCGCCCCACACAAAGCGAATCCCCTCGAGCCCCAGGTGGGCCGCGTGGGCCCTGGCCCGAGCCAGCATTTCCGCGGAATTGTCGAGGGCCACCACCCGGGCGAAGCGCTGGCACAGTCCCGCCAGCAGCTCGCCCTCGCCGGGGCCGACCTCGAGCACGGTCTTGCCCGCCAGGGGCTGCCAGTGGTCGAGGGTGGCAAGCACCGCCTCGCCGTATTGCGGGTAACTGGCAATCAGGTCCTGCTGCTCGCGGAATTTGTCGGCGTTGAGGCGAAAGAACTCCCGGGAGGCTGCCGCCCGATGATCCTCAACCGCCGCCAGCCGCTGCTGGATCACCGCGGGCAGGTGCAAGGTGTCGGCGGCGCTGAAGATCGCATCGCACAGCTTTCGGTAGCTGGCCTGCTGGCCGTTGCGGCGGTAAAAAATATGGGTGCCCTCGCGGCGGGAGTTCACCAGTCCGGACCTGGCCAGCAACTTGAGGTGGTGGCTCATGGCGTTCTGGCGCATGGCGAAGATCTCGCTCAACTCCAGGGCGCCCAGGGCACTGTGGCTGAGAACCCGGAGGATCTGCAGGCGCAACGGATCCCCCGCCGCCTTGAGCAGGGCGGCCAGGGGCTCGGCGGAGGTTGGGTCGACCCCCTCCTTGGCGTTGTCAAAAAGTGCGCTGGCGGTGTTCATAGGGAGGGGATACTAGCACCCTTCCAAAATATATCAAAATATTTTGATATAGATTGTTCGCCCCCCCTGGGCGGATCTGTCCGCCGTGCTAGACTGGGGGGCAAAAATTCAGGGGATCGAATGAAGCATATCGTGGTACTGGCCATGCTGGCCGCGGGACTCCTTGGCCTGACCACAGGGGTGGCGGCCGAAAGGGAGGTGGTGATCGCCCTGTGCCTGTTCTGGGTGATCGCCGTGCTCTGGCTCACCGAGACTTTTCACATCACGGTCACCGCCCTGCTGATCCCCCTGTTTGCCGCGGGCAGCGGCCTGCTGGACGTGCCGGATGCCCTGAAAAACTTTGCCAACCCCATTATTTTCATCTTTATCGGCGGCTTCAGCCTGGCCGGCGCCATGCGCGTACAGGGCCTGGACCGCTGGCTGGCGGATGAAATTCTGAAGCTCGCTCGGGGCCGCCTGGACCTGGCCCTGATCATGCTGGCGGGGACCACAGGGCTGCTTTCCATGTGGATCAACAACACCGCCCTCACCGCGCTGATGCTGCCGCTTGTTCTCGGCCTCCTCAGCCAGCGTGACACCATGCCCCAGCGCACCCAGACTTTCGGCCTGCTGGCCATTGCCTACTCCGCCAATATCGGCGGCATAGGCACCCTGGTGGGCAGTGCCCCCAACGCCATCGTCGCCGCCCAGCTGGGGATGACCTTCGTCGACTGGCTGAAGGTGGGCCTGCCGGTGGCACTGCTGCTGTGGCCGCTGATGATGCTGGTGTTGTGGCGGATGCTGAAACCGGATTTTCTCGACAACCGGGTGGATACCTCGGCGGCCTCCAGCTTTGTCTGGACCCGTTCGCGGAGGTTGCTGGTGGCCATTTTTGCCGTCACCGTCAGCGGCTGGCTGCTGGGGCAATACCTGGCGGACTGGCTGGGCATCGCCGCCAATATGGACACCCTGGTGGCGCTGTCCGCCATGGTGCTGGTGGCCGTCACCCGGGTGGCCTCCTGGGAACAACTGGAACGGAGCATCGACTGGGGTGTGGTGATGCTGTTCGGCGGCGGCCTGACCCTCAGCGAGGTGCTCAAGAGCACCGGCGCCAGTGTCTACCTGGGGGGCAGCCTGGCCCATTTCACCCTGGGCTGGGAGGCGGTATTTGTCCTCCTGGCGGTGGTGACCTTTGTGATTTTTCTCACCGAATTCACCAGCAATACCGCCACCACGGCCCTGCTGGTGCCTGTGTTCCTGGCCATGCCCGCCTCCCTGGTGGAACCGGGGGTGCTGGCCCTGGCGGTGGGGGTGTGTTCCTCCTGCGCCTTTATGCTGCCGGTGGCCACCCCACCCAATGCCCTGGTACACGGTACCCACCAGCTGCAACCCGGCGCCATGAAGCAGGTGGGCCTGGTGCTCAACCTGTCGGGCATTGTGATGCTGACAGGGGTTTTTACGCTGTACCTGGCGCTGACTTAGCGGGTGCTCCACCGCGAATGTGCTGACTAGAGCCAATCCGCCACTTCGGCATCAGGCGACCTTGAGGGCGATCGAGGTCACCACCCCCCAGATGGCGTTGAAAAACAAGACCAGCACCGGGGTCAGCAGGCCCAGCTCCAGTCCGGCGATGCCCTGGTAGCTGTGGTAGGGATAGATCACCAACAGCTGCACCGCGGTGGGAAACAGGCTGAGCAACAGGCCCCGGCTGAGGGTCTTGCCACTGAGCCAGGGCAGCAAAAACAGAAAGCCCCAGAGACCGCCCCAGACGATCCGCGGGTACAGCCAGTGGCCGGTGAGGGAGGGGGCGATGGCCACCCCCAGGGACTGGTTGATGCCGTACTGGCCAAACAGCCAGATCACCAGGCTACTGAGCACCGCCCCCAGGCCACCGGCGGCGTAGGCCAGGAGAACTTTTTTCATGGTCGGATCCTTGAATCAGGGGGCGAGGCGGGCGATATCCCAGCTCCCGTCGCCCGTCAGGGTGTAGTGAAAGCGGTCGTGGAGGCGGTGTTCCCCCCCCTGCCAGAACTCGAACTCCCTGGGCACCACCCGGTATCCCCCCCAGAAGTCCGGCACTGGAATCTCCCCCTGGCGAAATTTTTCCCGCATTTGCATAAACTGGGCCTCCAGGGCCTGGCGGGAGGAGATGCGACTGCTCTGGCTGGAGGCCCAGGCCGCCAGCTGGCTGTCCCTGGGGCGGGAGAGAAAGTACTTGACCACATCCCGGGCGGGGAGGCGCTCGGCAACGCCGGAGGCTATCACCTGGCGCTCCAGCGCCAGCCAGGGAAACAACAGGCTGACATTGGCGTTGGCGGCCATCTCCCGGGCCTTGCGACTGCCCAGGTTGGTGTAGAAGACAAAACCCTGGCTATCAAAACGCTTCAGCAGTACGACCCTCTGCCAGGGGTTGCCGGCGGCGTCCACGGTGGCCAGCCCCATGGCTGTGGGGTCCACCATATCGGAGGCCAGGGCCTGCTCCAGCCACAGCGCAAACTGGTCAAAGGGGGAGTCCTTGAGGGACTCCCTGGTGAGGCGGCCGAACTGGTATTCCCGGCGCTGGTCTTCAAGACTCATGATGTCACCCTGTGTACTCGAGGCGGGGATAATAGCGTCTTTTTTGGGGAGGTATAAGGACTGGGCCCGCGACAGTGAAATTTATCGGCGCTCCACATAGAATGGCGGCATCCGTCGACAACAACAAGGCCGGAATCACCGCCATGGCTTACAGGGAACTCCCGACCATCGTCCGTTTCAGCCCCTGGGTGCTGCTCTGCCCCCTGCTCGCCCAGGCCCAGCCGACCTTTACCGAGGACGATTTGCTCGGGGATATCCCTGTGGTCAACGCGGTGTCCCAGTTTGAGCAGCGCCTGGAGCAGGCCCCCGCCAGTGTCACGATCATTTCCCGCGACTTGATCGCCATGTCGGGCGCCCAGAATTTTGTCGATATTTTCCGCCTGGTGCCCGGCTTTCAGGCCTATCATGTGGGCAACAACCGCTACGGCATCAGCTACCACGGTATCGGCCGCGAATTTCCCAACCAGATCGAGGTGATGGTGGATGGCCGCTCGGTGTACGAAACCCTGTTCTCCTCGGTCAACTGGAGCACCCTGGGTATCGGACTCTCAGATATCGATCATATCGAGGTGGTACGCGGCTCCAACGCCGCCGCCCAGGGTTCCAATGCCTTTATGGGGGCCATCAATATCGTCACCCGCAAACCGGTCCAGGACAGTGGCCTCGCCCTTGAGGTGACCGGCGGGGATCTTCAGACCCGCAACGGTGGGCTGCGCTACAGCGACCACTTTGGCGCCGTGGATTACCGGGTGGCCCTGGGCTACGAAAGCAACAGCGGCTTTCCCGCCGTGGCGGAGGGGCCCCTGGAGGACGATCGGGAACTGGCCTACGGGAATTTCCGCGCCGTCTATACCCCGACCCTGTTGGACACCCTCGATGTCTCCATGGGCTATTCGCGGGACCGGATCGGCTGGGGGGACGCCGATCACCCGGACGAATTTACCCCGGCCCGCAGCATCAGCAGCTTTCAGTCCCTGAACTGGCAACACACCCTGGACCGCGACCACGAACTCCAGCTCCACCTGTACCACAACAAATTCCGCACCACCAATTTCGACCACCAGGGGCCACTCTACGGCCTGCTGGGTATCGACGGCGACACCGCCGCCTACCTGACGGCGATCACCCCGGCGCCGGCAGCGGTGGTGGACCAGTTTGCCGACAGCACGGGGCTGCCCACGGCGGCGGCCGCGGCGCTGCTCGAGGTCCTGACCACGCCGATTTACGGCGGCTTTGGCCGCCTGGCGTCGGAGCGCTACGATCTCGAGTTTCAGCACGACTTCAGGCTGTCCGACACTGTGCGCGGCTCCTGGGGCCTGGGAGGGCGCTACGATGGTCTCGACGCCTACCACCCCCAGGGCTACAGCGACGAGATCGACGAGAACAGCTACCGCCTGTTTGCCCACAGCGAATGGCAGGCCGCCCCAAGGCTGATCCTCAATGGTGGCGCCATGGTGGAGCACACCCATGTGGGCACCCTGCTATCGCCGCGATTCTCCGCCAACTATCAGCTGGCCCCCCGGCACGCCCTGCGCACAGCCTACGCCAGGGGCAATCGGGCGCCCTCGCTGCTGGAGGCCAACGAGCGCAGTGTGGCCCAGGTGGGGGAGGTGATCTTCGATATTCTGCGCATTGCCGACCCCGACCTCCACGAGGAAAAGGTGGCCAGCTACGAGCTCGCCTATATGTACCAGGGCAACACCTCGGGGCTGTCCCTGGACCTGCGCCTGTTCAACGAAAAGATCACCCAGGTTATCGACGAGGTCCAGGAGCCCGTACCTCCGGAGGTGGCGGTATTTGGCGACCGCAATCTCAAGCGCCTGGAAAACCATGGCTTTTGGGAGTTTACCGGCGGCGAACTCCAGCTCGGCTACCGGATTACCGACAGCACTCTGGTGCGGCTGCACTACACCCACACGGATTTCGACTCCGAGGTACTGATCCAGCGGGTGCCCACCTTGCTGGTGCTGGACAAGAACGACAGGGTGGCCAGACACAGTGGCGGAATCCTGCTGCACCAGGCCCTGGGCCGCGGTTGGTCGGTCTCCCTGAGCACCTATCACCAATCCGGTCTGCGCTGGGAAGACGGCAACTCCATTGATGCATTCACCCGGGTCGACGCCCAGTTGGCCTATTATTTTGATCTCCAAAGGGTGGCGGGTTCGCTGCGCCTGGCGGCCCAGAATCTCGGCAGTACCTATTCGGAGTTCAATGACAACAACCTGTTCCAGACCCGGTATTTCCTCACCTTGCAGCTGGAACTACCCCATTAAATGTTATTGGAGAGGGATCTCCCGGCAGCCAAAAGGATGTTAACCCCCTATGAATGGCACTGACGTGAAGTCTGTGTGGTGCTTGGTGGCCCTTGTCGTGGTGATGCTGACGAGCATGCCCGCACCGGCGGCCCCGGGGGTTCACCTGGTGCTCTCCGACTACACCCGGCAGTACCAGCAGGTGGCCGCGGCCATCGCCACCCATCTCGACAGCCATCACCCGGACGTGGAGGTGGTCACCCGGCTCGCCGACGGGTCCGCTGGCGTCGACAGCGACGACCTGGTGGTGAGCATTGGCACCAGGGCCAGCGAGCTGAGTTATCGACGCCCGGTGGGGGCGGGCCAGCTGGCAATCTTTGTCACCGAAACCGGCTGGCTGGATATCGTCGACAGACATCCTGGCCGCACCCCCAAGGCGGTGATTTTCATGGACCAGCCGGTGGACAATTATGTGGCCCTGGCCAAGGTTCTGGCCCCCGAGGCCAGGCGTTATGGCGCCCTGTTGGGACCGGTCTCCGCAAGGCACCGGCAGCGGCTGCAGGCCCAGGTCGCCGCGGCCGGCGGCCAGCTGGTGTACGACTTTATCGATACCCACAGCAACCCCCTGCAGGTGCTGGGGCCGCTGATGGACAACGCCGACCTGTTCCTGGCACTGCCCGACCAGGAGGTCATCAACCGCAACATTGCCCAGTGGGTACTGCACCTGGGGTTCAAGATGAAGATTCCCGTGTTCGGCTTTTCCCAGGCCTATACCCAGGCGGGAGCGGCGGCTTCCCTGTTCACCTCGCCGGCAGATATCTCCCGGCAGGCGATCCGCTGGCTGGAGGCCTACCTCGCGGGCGCTGACGAGAACCTGTGGCGGAGCCACCCGCCGGATTCATTTACCATTGCCATCAACCCGTCCGTGAGCCGGACTCTCGGCTTGCCGGCGATGGACGACGACAGCCTGCGGCGCGCCGTGGAACAACGTCTCGGCGCGAGGCCGCTGCCATGAAACTGCTGAGGCTGTTCAACTCCCGCATCAACAACAAGCTGATCCTCCTCAGCGTAATCCCGGTGACCGTGGTCACAGCCATCATCACCTGGCACACCATCGACACCCGGCGCACGGAGATCGAGGCCAATCAGCTGACCACGGCCACCCAGCTGGCAAACAGTCTCGCCCGAATCTCGGACTTTGCCCTGTACACGGCCCGCCAGGACATCCTCGGCCCCCTGGCCGACTACGCGGGCGAGATTCCCTCGGTGGCCGGCATTGCCTTCCTGTCCCCGGACCGCACCCCCTTGCTCCCCGACATGCTGCCCGGGCCGGTGACGGCGGCCATGCTCAAGGACGGCGATTACGCCGCCCTGGGAGACAACTACTTTGTGGTGGAACAACCGGTGTTTCTGCCGGAGGTTGAGGTGGCGGACTACGCCGCCGCGGGCGATGCTGACCCCCCGGCATCCGTGCTGCTGGGATGGGTGGTGGTGGTCAGCGACAGCAGCGCCGCAGCGGCCAAGTCCAGAGACATTTTGATTTCCCATCTGCTGATCAGCTTTTCGGTGCTGATGGGGGCGATTCTGCTCACCTATGCCCTCAGCAACCATGTGGTGTCCCCCATCAAGGCCATGACCGCCATGGTCCGGGAATTGGAACGGGGCAATCTCAGTGCCCGTATCACCCCCACCACAGGGGACGAACTGGCGATTCTTGCCAATGGCATCAACCACCTGGCGAAGGCGGTGGCCGAGGGCCGGGATAACCTGGAAAACAAGGTTGAACACGCCACCCAGCGCCTGACCCGAACCCTGGATGATCTGCAGCGCAAAAACCGGGAGCTGGAGGTATCGCGCACCGATGCCGAAGCCGCCAGCGTCGCCAAGGGGGACTTCCTGGCCCAGATGAGCCATGAATTGCGCACCCCCATCACCGCCATTCAGGGCTTCGTCAAGTTGCTCGACAGTTCCGAACTGAGTTCCCCCCAACAGCGGTATTGCACCATCATCCAGCAGGCCTCGGTACAGTTGCTGCAGCTGATCGACGATATCCTCGATATCACTCGCCTGCAGTCCAACGTGCTGGTGCTGGACCGCTCGGCCTTCAGTCTCGCCGAGTGCATCGAGACCCCCTTGTCCTTGATGGCTCCAACGGCCCACGACAAGGGGGTGGAGCTAATTCTGGACATCACCCCCACGGTGCCCTACCAACTGGTGGGGGACAGCCTGCGCATCCGCCAGATCATCTACAACCTGATCTCCAACGCCATCAAGTTCACCCCGGCGGGATATGTGCGCCTGAAGGTGGACGCCATCACTGACCAGGACGCAATAACCCTGAAAATAGAGGTCTCGGATACCGGTATTGGGATTCCCGACAAGCAGCAGGCCCGGCTCTTTGAGCCCTTCAGCCAGGCGGACAACTCCATCTCGCGGCGGTTTGGCGGTTCCGGGCTTGGGTTGTCCATCGTCAAGCGGCTGGTGGACTTGATGGCCGGTGAGCTGCACCTGGAAAGCACCACCGGCAAGGGTTCCACATTCTTTATCTCGCTGCCCCTGGCCCTGCAGCCCGGCGCCTCCTCCCGACAGCCCTTGAAACAATATTGCGCCCTGCTGTTCGACTCCCATCCCCAGAGTCGCCAGGCCCTGGAACACCGCCTGGCCCGCTATGTGGATACCATCGAGTCCTGTGAGGATTTTGCCGATCTCGAAATCAGCGCTCCCATTCGCCAACCGGACATCATTATTTATTCGGCGCCCCTGTCAATTGGCCTGCAACAGCTGGCGGAAGACCTGTCCCGATTGGAGACCATTCAGCCCCGCCATATCGTGGTGCTCGCCCCCACCACCGTCAGCACCAGGAGCCTCGAAAGCCTGGATGCCCTGCCGCGGAGGGCCATCAGCTTCCTCGACAAACCGCCCTTGTCGGCGGACCTGGAAGTGTTGTTCAGCGGCGACACAGAGCCTGCTCCAGACACTCCCAATGCCACCACCAGACCCCTCAATGCCCGCCTGCTGGCGGCTGAGGACAACGAATTCACCCGGATCCTGTTGATGGCCTTCTTCGAGGGCAGCGATTGCCAGCTCTCTCTGGTGGGCAACGGCCGAGAGGCGATCGCCGCCTGCGCCAGGGAGCATTTCGACCTGGTGCTGATGGATGTCCATATGCCGGAGGTCAACGGCATCTCGGCGCTCAAGGCCATTCGCGGCGGCAACGGCCCCAACAGCACCACCCCCATCATCATGCTCACCGCCGATATTCTGCAGCAGGAGGAGAATGCGCTGTTCGATGCCGGAGCCTCCGACCTGGTGTTCAAGCCCTTTGACCAGGAGAAACTCCTTGCGGCAATCCACAAGCATCTGAAAGCCCGTGTTGTCCCCCCCAACCACAGAGACCACAACCCCAGCGACCCCAGGCACAAACAGTTGTTTGCCGAGGAAGTGCTGCGCCTGGCCAGGCTGGCCAAGGGGTCGCTGGAAAATCGGGATGAAACTACCCTCAGGGACGCCATTCACCAGTTGCTGGGAATCGCCGGGGTCTACCATATGACCTATCTGGAGCGGGCGGTACAGGCCCTCCACCAGGCCATCAAGAGCGGCAACGGCAACAAGATGTTCGCGGCCATGGAAACCCTGGAGCTGGAGGTAGCCAAACTGGTTCCCGGCGGTCTTGAATAGGTGACCATAAAAAAAGCGCACCGGGGTGCGCTTTTTTTATGGTGACAGGTCAAGGGATCACAGCACCCGCACCCGCAACACGCCGTCGGTGGCGGCGATCTTGGCGATGGTGGCCGCCGAGGGCTGCTGCTCCACATCGATGATATTGTAGGCAATGTTGTCCCGGCTCTTGTTCACCAGGTCGATCACATTGTTGTTGCTCTCCGACAGAATGGCCAGCACATTGCTCAGCACCTTGGGCACATTGTCGTTGCTGAAGGTCAACCGGTGGCCGCCACTTCTGGCCATGGCGGTGGGCGGGAAGTTGACGGAGTTCTTGATGTTCCCGCTCTCGAGGAAGTCCCGCAACTGGTCGGCGGCCATGATGGCGCAGTTTTCCTCCGCCTCACCGGTGCTGGCGCCGATGTGGGGCATCAGCAGTACATTGGCCCTGCCGATCAGTTCCGGGGTCGGGAAGTCGGCGGTGTAGCCCCCCAGTTTGCCGCTATCCAAGGCCTCGAGAAGGGCCGATGTCTCGACAATCTCCTCGCGGGCGAAGTTGAGCAGCTTGGCCCCCTTCTTGAAGAAGGCCAGGGTCTCGCGATTGATCAGATGGCGGGTGGCCTCGATGGCGGGCACATGGAGGGTGATGTAGTCGGAGCGGGACAGCAGGGCCTGAAGGCTGTCGATCTTCTCCACCCGGCGGGACAGCCGCCAGGCGGCCTCGACGGAAATGGCCGGATCGTAGCCGACCACGTTCATGCCAAGCTCCAAAGCCATATTGGCCACCATGGAACCGATGGCCCCCAGGCCCACCACCCCCAGGGTCTTGCCCAACAATTCGGAGCCGGCGAAGCGCTTCTTCTCCTTTTCCAGCAATTTGGACATCTCGGCACCGTCGGTCATCTGGGCCAGGGACTGGACGTAGGACATCCCGCCGAAAATATCCCGCGAGCTGAGGAACAGCGAGGCGGCGATCAGCTCCTTGACCGCATTGGCATTGGCACCCGGGGTATTGAACACCACGATACCCTTTTTGGTGTAGTCGGACACCGGGATATTGTTGACCCCGGCGCCGGCACGGCCCACCGCCATCACCGAGTCCGGCAGGGCCTCGTCGTGGAGTTTGTGGCTGCGCAGCAGCAGGGCATCGGGCTCGGCCACCTCGGGGCCCACAGCATAGGTGTCCGCCGGGAAGCGCTGGAGACCCAGGGGTGAGATGGCATTGTAAGTGCGTACTTTGAACATGGTGGTTCCCTTAAAGTAGGTGAATTCCGGCCGTTGCCGAGCTCAGCGAACCTCGCCGTAGGCCCAGTCCAGCCAGGGCAGCAGAGCTTCGAGATCCTCGACACCAACAGTGGCGCCGCACCAGATGCGCAGGCCCGCCGGCGCATCCCGATAGGCACCGATATCATAGGCTACGCCTTCCTGATCCAGCAGCTTGACCAGTTTCTTGACCTGGTCGTCCGTCAGGGTGAGCTTGAAGCAGACGCTGGTGTTGGAGCGGATTGCCGGGTCGAGCGCGAGAAAGTCGATCCATTCGCGATTGGCGACAAACCTTTCCAGTACCGCCAGGTTGGCCTCGGAGCGGGCAATGGCGGCGTCGAGGCCGCCGATACCTACGACCCAGTCCAGGGCGTCCAGATAGTCGGCGACACAGAGCATGGAGGGGGTGTTGATGGTCTCCCCCTTGAAAATACCCTCGATCAGCTTGCCGCCCTTGGTCATGCGGAAAATCTTTGGCAGCGGCCAGGGGGGGGAATAGCTCTCCAGGCGGGCAATCGCCCTGGGGCTGAGGATCAGCATGCCGTGGGCGCCTTCGCCACCCAGCACCTTTTGCCAGCTGAAAGTCACCACGTCGAGCTTTTCCCAGGGCATGGCCATGGCGAACACCGCCGAGGTGGCGTCGCAGATGGTCAGGCCCTGGCGGTCGTCGGCAATCCAGTCGCCGTTGGGCACCTTGACCCCGGAGGTGGTGCCATTCCAGGTAAACACCACATCCGCCTCGGGATCGGCGGCCGCCAGGTCCGGCAGTTGGCCGTAGTCGGCGGTGAAAGTCTCGACATTGGCCAGCTTGAGCTGCTTGACCACATCGGTAACCCAGCCCTCGCCAAAGGATTCCCAGGCAAACATCTGCACCTTGCGCGGCCCCAGCAGGGACCACAGGGCCATTTCCACGGCGCCGGTATCCGAGGCCGGCACCACCCCCACCCGGTAACCCGCGGGCAGGCCGAGCACGGCGGCAGTGTCGGCACAGGCCCGGCCCAACAGCTCCTTGCCGATGGCTGAGCGGTGGGAGCGACCTAGACTGCGGGTGTCGAGACGGGCCACATCGTACCCGGGGCGCTTGCTGCAGGGGCCTGAGGAAAAATTGGGGTTGGCCGGCTTCAAAGTCGGTTTCATGGGCTACCTGGGAAGTACGAGGGAAGAGGGCGGCAATTTTACTGTGCCGGGCCCGGCAAATAAAGAGGCAGCGAGAGGCGGCCCCGTAGCCGGGGCCCGCCCTCAGGATTCAGTTTTTTCGCGGCGGATCCTGTCGATCAGGTGCTCGGCCACTTTGAGTACCGCCTCGTGGCTGCCCGCCATGCGGGCGGAGATGCGATAGGTGCCGTCGACGATGACTTCGGGAGTCCCCTGTACCCGGTAGTTGCGTTGGCGGGCCTCCGCCTGACGCACGGAACTTGTTACCCCGAAGGATTTGAAGGTGCGCTCAAAGTCCTCCGGGGAAACCCCGTTGGCGGTGAACAGTTGGGCAATTTCGTCCTCGCTGCGCAGCGACTTGCCGTCCACGTTGAGCGCGCGGAACGCCGCGGGGGAGATGACGTCCAGCACCCCCAGCACCTTGGCGGTGTAGTAGATACGGGCGTGGTTGGCCATGATGCCCTGGTTGTCCCACATCGCGGGACTCTTGACCACCACCACATCGCTCCCCAGGGTTTTGCTCCAGGCCTCGAAGCCGGGCTCGAAATCGTAGCAGTGGCTGCAGCCGTACCAGAACACCTCAGCCACCTCGATCTTGCTGCTATCTACCGTGGGCACGGGCTTGGGCAGACGCTCGTAGTGGGTGCCCTCGACATAGCTGACGGACTTGAGGTTGGCGGCACCGCTTGCATCACTGGCCGGGGACTCGCTGAGGGCGGCCACCTGGGTGGCCTCCGCAGCCTGGGTAGCGGCGGGAGCAGGGGCGTCCTGGGGGCTGTCGATCTGCCCGGAGGACTGCTCGCCACAACCCATGGCAAAGACGAACACTGTGCATAAAAAGAGCTTGTTGATCTGGTTCATGACGTCGCTTCCATCCTGATTTGTTGTCGATCCAGCGCTGGCTGAACAGCCCAGCGCCGACTAAACAAAAAGGCGGCCGCGGCCGCCTTTCATCACCCCGCTGCCCGTCAGTGAAGGCCGGCGATGAAGTTTGCCACCGCGTCGATTTCCTGGTCGGTCATCCGTGCCGCCACCCCGCGCATTACCGCGACATCGCCGTCGTTGGCGCGACCGCTGGCATCCTCGGGATCGTGGGCGGCGGTTCTGAAGGCCCGCAACTGCTTGGCGATATAGGTAGAATACTGGCCCCCCAGGGCGGGGTATCCGGCGGGGGAATTGCCCTCGCCAGCGGGAGAATGGCAACCGATACAGGCGGGCACACCGGTGTGAATGTTGCCGCCGCGGTAGATCTTCTCGCCCAGTTCCAGCTTGGCTTCCTTGGCGCCGGCAAGTTGCCGCTCCTGGCTGTCGTAGAAGGCGGCGATGTCCTGCAGATCCTGATCGCTCATGCCGTCGAGCATGCCGGTCATTTCGGCAACCTGGCGCTGGCCTGACTTGATATCCTGGAGCTGCTTGAGCAGGTACTTCTCACCAAGACCCGCCAGTTTGGGAAAAGTGGGGGCCGGACTGTTGCCATCGGTGCCGTGGCAGGCAACGCACATTGCCGCCTTGGATTCGCCAGCCTTGCCATCACCGGCAGCCAGCGCCAGGGGCGCGAGGGCCACGGCAAGGACAAGGATAAAGCCATTTACACATTTCATCATCGCTATTCCGTCTTCTATATTCGCTACAATAAGGTAAGCTGTGCCTCTCAAAGCCGGGGCATTATATACCAATCCCCCGCCAACCTTAAGCGCCCCCGCCAATCTTACCCACTGTAGTGCTCGCCATGACCCCAGCCCTGAATTTTGCCAACGCCGCATTTTTGAAAAGTGCTCCAACACTGAAGGAATGCCCCGACGATATAGGCGCCGAGGTGGCCTTTGCCGGCCGCTCCAATGCCGGCAAGTCCAGCGCCATCAACGCCCTTACCCGCCAGGGCAAGCTGGCCAGAACCAGCAAGACCCCGGGGCGCACCCAGTTGCTCAACTTTTTCACCCTGGGGCCGGACAAACGCCTGGTCGACCTGCCGGGCTATGGTTATGCCAAGGTACCCCTGGCCATGAAGCGGGAGTGGGACCGCCACCTGGCGGACTACCTGCAACACCGCCAGTCCCTGAAGGCACTGGTGCTGTTGATGGATATCCGCCATCCCCTGCAGGAGTACGACTGGCAGATGGTGCGCTGGGCCGGCGAAGGGGGACTGCCCATGCAGCTGCTGCTGACCAAGGCCGACAAGCTGAAGAACGGCCCGGCGGCGGCGGCCCGCCTGCAGGTGATCCAGCAACTGACTCGGGAGGGCATTGAAAACTTTGCGGTGCAAACCTTCTCAGCCCTCAGGAAATCCGGGCTGGAGGAGCTGGAAACCTTTCTGAATCAATATCTTGGCGGGGAAGACGCGGCCGAGGAAGAGCCTTTCCAAGGCTAAAAAAAACCGGCGCTTGCGGCGCCGGTATCAAGTGAACCGGGGAAAACCAAGAGGGGAAGAGAGGTTCCCGGTCCTTGCTCACAACGAAGAGGGAGACGTTAAGCGAATACTCAGACCGGCACCAAAAATCAAAGTTCAACGGCTGGGCAAAAAAGTTGGAATTTTTTTCCTCCCGGTCTTTCGGCCACACGCGGCCTCAGGGGCGGACAAAAAAATGCCCCGGCCTGAGGGGACGGGGCAGAATCACTTTTAACTAAGGGGAACAAACGTACAGGGAACAATTGGGAGAACGTCAACTGCCTCTGTAAGTTATTGGACCCACAGTCGCGGCAAAGTTCAGCGGTGATGTTGCCGATTTCCCACTGCGTGCCGGGGTATGTCGCCACCGCAACGGCGAAACAGAGGCAACCAATTGAAATAACTGGGGTTATTATCCATAAAAATAACAATATCAACTATTGAGATAGCCTTTTTATAGCCAATTGGCCTAATGGGCCTGATCCCAGTTGTCCCCCACACCGAGGCCTATCAACAGCGGCACGTCCAGCTGGGCCGCGCCCTCCATGGTCCGGCGGATGGTTTCCGCCGCTCCATCGAGTCCAGCTTCGGGGACTTCAAATACCAGCTCATCGTGGACCTGCATGATCATTGTGGCCGCCAGCTCACCCTCGGCGATCTGCCGGTGCAGGCCGATCATGGCGATCTTGATGATATCCGCCGCAGTGCCCTGCATGGGGGCGTTGATGGCGGTGCGCTCCGCAGCCTGGCGGATCTGACCGTTGGCGGCGCGGATGTCCGGCAGGTGGAGGCGGCGGCCAAAGAGGGTTTCCACATAGCCCTGCTCCCGGGCCTGCTCGCGAATCCTGTCCATATACCTAGCGACTCCGGGGTAGCGCTCGAAGTACAGGTCGATGTAGTCCTGGGCCTGGTTGCGCCCCACGCTGAGCTGACGGGCCAGACCAAAGGCCGACATCCCGTAGATCAGGCCGAAGTTGATGGCCTTGGCACTGCGTCTCTGCTCCCCGGTGACCTGCTCCAGGGGGGTGGAGAAAACCTCGGCGGCGGTCGCCTGGTGGATATCCAGACCATCTCTGAAGGCGTCCAGCAGGCCCTGGTCCCCCGACAGGTGGGCCATGATCCGCAGTTCAATCTGGGAGTAGTCCGCGGCGACGAGCCGGTGTCCGGCGGGGGCGATAAAGGCCTGGCGGATGCGCCGCCCCTCGGCGGTGCGCACCGGGATATTCTGTAGATTGGGGTCCGATGACGACAGGCGGCCGGTGGCGGTGCCCGCCTGATGATAGGAGGTGTGAACCCTGCCGGTGCGGGTGCAGACCATCTTCGGCAACTTGTCGGTGTAGGTGGACTTGAGCTTGGCCAGTCCCCGGTGCTCCAGCAGCACTTTGGGCAAGGGGTAGTCCAGAGCCAGCTCCTGGAGCACTTCTTCCTTGGTGGAAGCCGCGCCCTTGGCGGTCTTCTTGGTGACGGGGATCTTCAGCTTGTCGAAGAGAATGGTCCCCAGCTGTTTTGGCGAGGATAGATTGAACTCCTCCCCGGCCAGCTCATAGGCCTCTTTTTCCAGGGCCGCCAGGCGTTCGCTCAACTCCCGGCTCTGGCGATCGAGGAGCCGGGCATCCACCAGGGCGCCGTTGCGCTCGATGGTGGAAAGCACCGGCACCAGAGGCATTTCAATGTCGTCGAAGACCTTGTTCAGACTGGGCACCTGTGCCAACAGGGGCCACAGGGCGAGGTGCAGGCGCAGGGTGATATCCGCATCTTCCGCGGCATAGGGGGTGGCTTCCTCGACGCTGATCTGGTTGAAGGTCAGCTGCCCGGCCCCCTTGCCGGCGATGTCCTCGAAGCGGATGGTCTTGGCACCCAGGTATTTCAGGGCCAGGCTGTCCATGTCGTGGCGGGTGGCCACAGAATCGAGCACATAGGACTCCAGCATGGTGTCGTAGCGGATGCCCCGAAGGGTGATGTCGTAGCGGGCCAGCACACTCATATCGTACTTGAGGTTCTGGCCCACCTTGGCGCGCTGGGGATCTTCCAGCAGGCCCTTCAGCTGTTGCAGCACCCACTTGCGGTCCAGCTGGGGGGGCGCCCCCAGGTAGTCGTGGGCGAGGGGGACATAGGCCGCCTTGCCCGGCGCCACCGCAAAGGACACCCCCACCAACTCGGCGTCCATATAGTTGAGGCTGGTGGTCTCGGTATCAAAGGCGAAGACGTCCGCTGTTGTCAGCAGCTGCACCCAGGCGGCCAACCGCTCCTCGCTGAGTACGGTTTCGTACTCACCCTGGCTCTGCTCGGCTTCGGCGACCTCGTCGTTGCCGAGCAGCTCTTCCATCCAGGTTTTCAACTCCAGCTCCCGGTAGAGTTCCAGCAATTGCTCCTTGTCGACCGTGCCGGGTTGCAGCAGGCTCTCCCGGTCCCCCAGGTCAACATCGGTCTTGATGGTGGCCAACAGATAGGAGAGGTAGGCCTGATCCCTGTGCTCGGCCAGTTTCTCCGGCATCTTCTTGGCGCCGCGGAAGTCCAACCCGCGCACCGCCTCCAGGTCGCCGTAGATGGCGTCCAGCCCCCCCAGGGCCTGGAGCAGGGCGAGGGCGGTTTTTTCGCCTATCCCGGGCACCCCGGGAATATTGTCCGACTTGTCCCCCACCAGGGCCAGATAGTCGACGATCAGTTCGGGGCCGACACCGAATTTATCCGCCACGCCCCGGGGGTCGAGACGGGTATCGGTCATGGTGTTGACCAGGGTGATGTTGTCGTCGACCAGCTGCGCCATATCCTTGTCCCCGGTGGAAATCACCACCGGGCGGCCCCTGGCCCCATAGTCCCGGGCCAGGGTACCGATCACGTCGTCGGCCTCCACCCCATCGACAATCAGCAGCGGCAGCCCCATGGCCCGGACGATGGCGTGGATGGGCTCGATCTGGCTGCGCAGGTCATCGGGCATGGGTGGACGATGGGATTTGTACTCCTCGAACAGCTCGTCGCGAAAGGTTTTGCCCTTGGCGTCGAACACCACCACCACCGGACTGCCGGGGTAGTCCTTGTCCATTCGCCGCAGCATGGATATCACCCCCTTCACCGCACCCGTGGGCCGGCCCGTGGAGGTGGTCAGGGGGGGCAGGGCGTGGAAGGCGCGGTACAGGTAGGAGGAGCCGTCCACCAGGATCAGGGGCTGTGCTTGTTCCGTCATAAGTCGCTCACGTTGCTGTCCGCCAAGGATACACCAGTGGCACCGGCACCGGCTGTCCGCCGTATCAGGATTTACCCAGACAGGCCTCAAAGCCCCCAGCCAGGGCCTCAAGCAACCCGGGGTAACCCTGGCTGTGGGCCAGGCTCACCCCCAGGGGGTCGATGGCGACAATTTCCACCCCCAGGCTGGCGGCCAGTTTTCGCGCGCGCTGAGGGGCGGGAAGTTGCTCCACCACCACACAGGCAATATTGTCCATGGCGGCCAATTTGGCAAAACTGCGGGCGCCGCCGCCGACACCGGTCTCGTTGACCAGGGCGCCGGCCACGGTGATACCGAAATATGTGGTGAAGTGATCGTACGCCTGGTGGTCGACAATCACCCCGCGGTGGGGGAGGGCCGCCAGCCGCTGCTTGACCCTCAGGGTGGTGCGCTCCACCGCCGCCAGGCGCTCCTCGAGGCGGGCTTTGATCTCGGCCTCCCGCTGGGGAAAGGCCGCCACCATATGCTCCGCCAACAGGGGATAAAAAGCAGCCACCAGCTGGGGTTGCAGCCACAGGTGGGGGTCCCGGGTGTCGATTTCGAGGGTCTCCGCCAGGGCCTGCAGACTCAACTGCCGGGAAGCTTCGAGATCGGCGGTGGATTTAACCAGATAGGTTTCCAGCACCGGCCCCACCCACACCACCAGCCGGGCATCCGCCAGCAATCGGCGCTGGGAAAAGCTGAGGGCGACGTGGTGGGGCTCCTGGTTGCTGCCCAGAAGCTGGCGCACCTCCAGCCAGTCCCCCGCCAGGTCGGCGACCATCAGTGACAGCGGGTGGATGCTGGTTACCACTGTGGGCTCCGGCTCAGCCCTGGGGGATTGATGATGGGCCAGGCTCGCCACCAGGAGTGCCAGGGTAAAAAACAGTTTCAATATTAGCCTCTCAAGCGTTGTTCATTCGATACAATATATCATACTATTACTTCCCCCTCTTGCCCGCTGCGCCGGGGATTAACACAGCGACCACAGCCTATGATCAGCAATTCCAGGTCCGCATTTCATTTGCACAACCACGACAAGTGCCTCAAGGCCGCCCTGTCCCAGGCGCGGGACAGGTGCACCAGGTCCAGTGCCCGGCTGACACCCATTCGGGAGTCGGTACTGACCCTGATCTGGGACAGCCATAAACCGGTGGGCGCCTACCAGATAGTCGACCAGCTACCCCTGCTGACGGGCAAGAATATCCAGGCACCCAGTGTCTACCGGGCCATCGACTTCCTGCTTGAACTGGGCCTGATCCACCGCATTCCGTCCCTCAACGCCTATATGGGGTGTCCCTTTCCCGGCAGCGAACACAGCGACCTGTTCCTGATCTGTCGGCTGTGCGGCGCGGCCGCCGAAGTCGGCGATGAGGCCATCAACGCCATGATTGGCGACACCATCAAAAAAATCGGCTTTCGCCGCGAGGGCCAGGTGATCGAGCTCTCCGGCGTGTGTCCGAGCTGTCAGGAAGAGGAGCGCTGAGCGATGGCAACCCAACTCAGCGCCGAACACATCAGCCTGCGCATCGGCGAGCGCCGCATTCTCGACAATGTCAGCTTCACTCTCCAGCCCGGTCAAATCACCACCCTGATCGGGCCCAATGGCGCGGGCAAGACCAGCTTGATTCGTATTGTCCTGGGCCTGCAGAAGCCCACCGCGGGCCGGGTCAGCCTGAGTGCGGGCACCACCATCGGCTATATGCCCCAGAAGCTGGTGATCGACCCCTCGCTGCCCATCAATGTCCACGGCTTTCTCCGCCTCGCCGACCGCAATCGCCGCCACTGCCTGGAGGCCCTGGAGCGGGTGGGTGTCCCCCACTTGCTGGACAGTCCCATGGCCCATCTGTCCGGCGGTGAAACGCAGTGTGTGCTGCTGGCCAGAGCCCTGTTGCGCAAGCCCAGCCTGCTGGTGCTGGACGAGCCCGTCCAGGGGGTGGACGTCAGCGGCCAGGCCGCCCTCTACCAACTGATAGGCCAGCTTCGCGACACCACCGACTGCACCATTCTGATGGTATCCCACGACCTCCACCTGGTGATGGCAGCCACCGACGAGGTGCTCTGCCTCAACGGCCACCTGTGCTGCCACGGCACCCCGGAGGTGGTTTCCGCCGACCCCATTTACACCGAGCTGTTTGGCGTGCGCACGGCCCTCTACACCCACCATCACGACCACCAGCACGACCTCCACGGCACCGTCGCCGGGGACCATTCCGAGGGCTGCAACCATGGCTGACTTCCTGATCTTGGCCCTGCTTGCCGGCACCGGCGTCGCCCTGATCACCGGCCCCCTGGGGGCCTTTGTGGTGTGGCGGCGGATGGCCTATTTCGGCGACACCCTGGCCCACTCGGCACTGCTGGGGATCTCCCTGTCCCTGTGGCTGTCCATCAGCCCCAGCATCGCCGTCACCCTGGTCTGCCTGGTGATTGCCAGCGGCCTGCTGGTTCTGCAGGAACGCCTGACCCTGGCGCCGGATACCCTGCTGGGGATTCTCTCCCACAGTTCCCTGGCTCTGGGCCTGATCGCGGTGTACCTGATACCCGACGCCCGCATCAATCTGGAAGGTATTCTGTTCGGCGACCTTCTCACGGTGTCCGCCGCGGACACCCTGACCATCTGGCTGGTGGGCTTGGTGGTGCTGGGTCTTACCCTGTGGTTGTGGCACCCCCTGCTGGCCATTACCGTGCACCAGGATCTGGCCCAGGTGGAAGGGGTGTCGGTGGCGGCGGTGAAAACCGTGCTGATGCTGTCTCTCGCCCTGGTGATCGCCATTACCATGAAGGTGGTGGGCGTGCTGCTGATCACTGCGCTGCTGGTGATTCCCGCCGCCACCGCCCGCCACTTCGCCAAAACCCCGGAGGCCATGGCCGTGATGGGCAGTGTCTTCGGCCTGCTGGCGGTGGTCTGTGGCCTGGCCGCATCCTGGTTTATGGATACCCCGGCGGGACCCTCGATTGTGCTCAGTGCGGGGTTGTTCTTTCTCCTGGCGCAAATCGCCCGGGGCAACGCCCGCTGATCAGTGCCTGAAGCCCGTCATGATGGAGCGCAGGGCGACCCGCACGCTGCCCTCCTCGAAGGGCGGGCGGAACAGCCCGTGGTAGTCCCCCATGGGGTTGATCAGCACGATATTGCCACTGTGGTCCACCGTGTAGTCGCCCCCCTTGAGGGGAACCTTGGTATACACCGCCCCCAGCTGAGTGGCCAGATTCAGCAACTGTGCCTGGTCGCCAGTGAGGCCGATAAAATCCGCATTGAAAAAGGGCACATAACTGGCCAGCTTGTCAGGGGTGTCCCGTTCGGGGTCGACACTCAGCATTACCACCTGAAGCGCCGCCCGTTCCTCCTCGGTCATTGCCGCCACCACCTTATTCAGGGTGGCCAGAGTTGTCGGGCAGATATCGGGGCAGTGGGTAAAACCAAAGAACACCAGGGTCCAGCGGCCGTTTAGCTGCTCTCTGGTAAAGGGCTCGCCGCGGTGGTCCGTAAATTTGAAATCGCTGAACCTGCGGGGTGTCTCCAGCATCATGGCGCCGTACTCCCGCAGCTCGTGGTCGGTGAGCATCCGCGGCTGGCTCAGGCGGTACATAAACCCGGCCATTACCGCCACCACCACGGCAACACAGACGAGCACGGTAAAGATAATATTTTTCTTCAAGGGTCTAACCTGCAAATTTGGGGACGACGATTACATAGTGGTCCACCAGCATGATCACAAACAGCAACATCAGGTAGACGATGGAATACTTGAAGGCGTCCATGCCGGCACTGGCCCTTTTGCCCCGCAGCAGCACGATGGCCCAGTACAGGTAGCCGACCCCCAACACCAGGGCCCCCAGCAGGTACAGCCAGCCACTCATGCGGGTGACAAAGGGCATCACGCTCACCAGCACCAAAATGATGGTGTACAGCAGAATATGCAGCCTGGTGTAGCTGTCGCCGTGGGTTACCGGC
>CAZWUP010000014.1:0-22024 GCA_964637045.1 uncultured Porticoccaceae bacterium
AGGCGTCCCGGCTAGTACTCTTTCCATTTGATAATGACGGGTTGCGCTTGTGTAGGATGGGTGGAGCGCAGCGATACCCATCAAGTGGGTGCGGCTGGATTCAGCCATTGTTGGGTTACGCTTCGCTAACCCAACCTACCCATGAACCCGTTATTATCAAATTGACGAACTACTAGCAGCCTGTCGGGCCGCTAGGCAATGGCCCTTGTCACCACCGCGGCAATGGCCTCGGCGAGCTTCTGAACCAGGGCCCGGTCCGCACCCTCCACCATAACCCGCACCAGGGGTTCGGTGCCCGAGGGGCGCAATAACACCCGGCCCTGATCCGCCAGTTGGCGCTCCGCGTCCCGCACCGCGGCCTGAACCTCGGGCAGGGTGTCCACGGCAATCTTTTCCCTGAGGCGGACATTGATCATAACCTGGGGGAATTTGTGCATGGCCTGACTCCAGTCCGCCAGCGACTTGCCCGACTGGACCATGGCCTGCAGCACCTGCAGGGCGGAAACCAGGCCGTCTCCGGTGGTGGTAAGGTCGCTGCACACGATATGGCCGGAGTTCTCCCCCCCCAGCAGCCAGCCGTTGCCGCGCATGGCCTCGATCACATAGCGGTCGCCCACCCTGGTGCGGACGAAGGGCACGCCGAGGTCCTTGAGCGCCAGCTCCAGCCCCAGGTTGGACATCTGGGTACCCACCACACCGCTACAGCCGGCACCGGATTCAATCCGGTGGCGGGCGATGATGTAGAGGATCTCGTCACCGTCCACCACCTCCCCCAGATGGTTGACCAGCAGTACCCGGTCGCCATCGCCGTCGAAGGCGATCCCCAGGTCGGCACCCCGGGCGAGAACCTCACGGGTCAGGGCCTGGGGATGGGTGGAGCCACAATCGGCATTGATATTGAGGCCATCGGGCTCGTCGGCAATGGCCACCACCTCCGCCCCCAGCTCCCGCAGCACATCCGGTGCCACATGGTAGGTGGCGCCATTGGCACAGTCGACGACGATCTTGAGGCCGTTGAGGGTGAGCCGGGAGGGCAGCGTGCCCTTGCAGAACTCGATGTAGCGGCCGGCAGCATCGGCGATACGGTTGGCGCGACCCAGCTCGCTGGAGATGCTGGTGTGGAGGGGGTAGTCGAGGTGGTCCTCGATCTGGTGCTCGATAGCGTCCGCCAGCTTGTAGCCGTCGCCGCCAAAAAATTTGATGCCATTGTCATCGAAGGGGTTGTGGGAGGCGCTGATCACGATACCCGCCTGGGCGCGGAAGGTGCGGGTCAGGTAGGCGATGGCCGGCGTGGGCATGGGTCCCAGCAGGCCGACATTGACCCCGGCGGCAATCAGCCCGGCCTGGAGGGCGGACTCGAACATGTAACCGGACACCCGGGTGTCCTTGCCCACCAGGATCAGTTTGCGGCCCTGAAAGTTCTCGCTGAACACCTTGCCCGCCGCCCAGCCCAATTTGAGCACGAAGTCGGCGGTGACCGGCGGCTCCCCTACCCGACCGCGGATGCCGTCGGTGCCAAAATATTTTCTCGTCAAGGTTGGTTTCCTTCCACTGCGGTGAGGATTTTGAGGGCGTCCACGGTCTCGGCGACATCGTGAACACGGATTATGGCCGCACCCCGCTGGGCCGCCAGCAACGCCAGGGCCACGCTGCCCACCAGGCGTCCACCGGGATCGCGACCGACAATCGCCCCCACCATGCGCTTGCGGGACACCCCCACCAATACCGGGTAGCCCTCGGCCGCCAGCCGGGGCAATGCCCGGAACAGGGCCAGGTTGTGGTCCAGGGTCTTGCCGAAGCCAAAGCCCGAATCGAGGATGATGCGGCCCTTGTCGATACCGGCGTCGCGACAGGCGGCCACCCGCTGGCGGAGATAGTCCCACACCTCGGCCACCACGTCGGCATACACCGGGTTGTTTTGCATCAGGTCGGGCTCGGCGGGCATATGCATCAGGCACACCGGCAGGCCACTGGCGGCGGCGGCGGCGAGGGCGCCGGGGCGGGTCAGGGCGCGCACATCGTTGATCAGGTCGGCGCCCTCGCCACTGGCGGCGGCAATCACCTCGGGATTGCTGGTATCCACCGACACCGGCAGGGCAAACTCCCGCTTCAGCCAAGCCACCACCGGCACCACCCGGGACAGCTCTTCCCCTGTGGTCACCGCAGCGGCGCCGGGCCTGGTGGACTCACCACCCACATCCAGAATATCCACCCCAGCTTCCACCATGGCGGCCACCCGCTGGTACAGCCCATGCCAGCGGGGCGCCCCGTCGGCGTAGAGCTGACCGCCATCGGAGAAGGAGTCGGGGGTGATATTGAGAATGCCCATCACCGCCGCGCGCCCCGAGGACGGCGGCAGCCAGGTTGTGGTGCTGGTCATGGGAGGGCCGCGGGGATCAGTGCTCGCTGGCGGGATCACCCACCTTGTCGCCACCGGCGCTGGCGGCGGTGGCGCCCTTGCCACCGGAGCTGCGGCCGAAGTCCTCATCGTTCCAGTCCTGGGGGGGCCGCACCGGGCGCCGCTCCATCAGGTCGTTGACCTGCTCGGAGTCCAGGGTCTCGTACTCCATCAACGCATCCTTCATGGCGTGGAGGATATCGACGTTGTCTTCGAGAATCTGCTTGGCCCTGTTGTAACAGTCTTCGATAATGGCCCGCACCTCGGCGTCGATTTCCTGGGAGGTGGCAGCTGAATAGTGGGGCTGGCCGCCACCCGGCATCTGCGCCTCGTCGTCGCCGTAGAGAATGGGGCCGAGCTTGCTGGACAGCCCCCAGCGGGTCACCATATTGCGGGCCAAATGGGTGGCGCGCTCGATATCGTTGGAGGCGCCGGTGGTGACCCCGTCGGCACCCAGGATCATCTCCTCTGCAAGGCGACCGCCAAACAGGGTGCAGATCTGGCTGAGAATCTGGCGGCGACTGATGCTGTATTTGTCCTCCTCGGGGAGAAACTGGGTAACCCCCAGGGCCCGCCCGCGGGGAATAATGGTCACCTTGTGCACCGGGTCGTGCTCGGGCACCAGGCGGCCGATAATGGTGTGCCCGGCCTCGTGATAGGCGGTGTTGGCCTTCTCTTCCTGGGACATCACCATGGAGCGGCGCTCGGAGCCCATCATGATCTTGTCCCTGGCCTTCTCGAACTCCTCCATGGTCACCAGGCGCTTGTTGGCGCGGGCGGCAAACAGGGCGGCCTCGTTGACCAGGTTGGCGAGATCGGCGCCGGAAAATCCAGGGGTGCCACGGGCAAGGATGCTGAGGTTGACCTTGTCGTCGAGGGGCACCTTGCGCACATGGACCTTGAGCACCTGCTCGCGGCCGCGAATGTCCGGCAGTCCGACAAACACCTGGCGGTCAAAACGGCCGGGGCGCAGCAGCGCCTTGTCGAGTACGTCCGGCCTGTTGGTGGCGGCGATGATGATGACACCCTCGGTGCCCTCGAAGCCGTCCATTTCCACCAGCAGCTGGTTGAGGGTCTGTTCGCGCTCGTCGTGACCACCGCCCCAGCCGCCGCCCCGGGTACGGCCCACGGCGTCGATTTCGTCGATAAAGATGATACAGGGCGCCGCCTTCTTGGCCTGTTCGAACATGTCCCGCACCCGGGAGGCGCCGACGCCGACAAACATCTCGACAAAGTCGGAACCGGAAATGGAGAAGAACGGCACCTTGGCCTCGCCGGCAATGGCCTTGGCCAGCAGGGTCTTGCCGGTGCCGGGGGGGCCCACCATCAGCACGCCCTTGGGAATGTGTCCGCCCAGGCGCTGGAACTTGGTGGGGTCGCGGAGGAAGTCCACCAGTTCCTTGACGTCCTCCTTCGCCTCGTCGACACCGGCGACATCGGCAAAGGTGGTGTTGATCTGGTCTTCACCCAGCAGCCGGGCCTTGCTCTTGCCAAAGGCCATGGGGCCGCCGCGGCCGCCGGCGCCACCCTGCATCTGGCGCATAAAAAACATAAAGATGGCGAGAATCAGCAAAATGGGGAAGGACGCCACCAGCAGCTGGGACCAGATGCTCGGAGTCTGGCGCTCACGGCCCTCGACGATCACCCCGTTGTTGAGCAGGTCGTCCATCAGCCCGGTGTCCACCACATCGGGGCGCACGGTCTTGAAGCGGGTACCGTCGTTGCGCTCCCCCTGGATGATCTGGTCCTGAATCACCACACTGCGGATGCGGTTGTCCTGAACCTCCTCGACAAACTTGGTGTAGTTGAGGGTCACGTCGGTGGGCGTGGTGGTAAAGTTCTGGAATACCGACATCAAGACCGCGGCGATAATCAGCCACAGGATGAGATTTTTAGCCATCGCGTTCAAAAAAGTTTCCTCATGTAGGGGTCAACTATAACAGCTAACCCTGGTCATTGCCCGCTCAGGCCTTGAGCCCCCTGGCCACCAGGTAGACTTCGCTGGATCTGGACCTGGAGGCCCCGGGCTTGCGCACGGCGACACTTTTGTACCCCTGGCGGAGCTCCGCCAGCAGGGCGTCGAAACCTTCGCCCTGGAACACTTTGGCAACAAAGGTTCCGTTGGGTTTCAACACCTGGCGGGCCATGTCCACCGCCAACTCCACCAGGTAGATGGCGCGGGGCTGATCCACACCCTTCATACCACTCATATTGGGGGCCATGTCGCAGATTACAAGATCCGCCAGCCCGTCGCCGACGGTGGCGAGGATTTCATCCAGCACCCCCTGCTCGGTAAAGTCCCCCTCGACAAACTCCACCCCAGCGATGGCGTCCATGGCCAGAATGTCCGAGGCAATAACCCTGCCATGGTGCCCCACCCGCTGGGCGGCGATCTGGGACCAGCCACCGGGGGCGGCCCCCAGGTCCACCACCACCATCCCGGGGCGGAACAGGCGGTCCTTGGCGTCCAGCTCCAGCAACTTGTAGCTGGCCCGGGAGCGATAGCCCTCCTTGCGGGCCAGCTGCACATAGTGGTCCTTCTCGTGCTCCTGAAGCCAGCGGCTGCTGCTTTTTGATCGTGCCATGGATGTCTCCGCTACCCGGCCCCACAAGAGAGGCCGGCAAAGCCTGCAGTTTACCCTGAGTTGCCAGTTTACAGGAGGGTGCCACCAGCACTGTGATCTGCCCCACGCAAGCAAAACTAACCATCTTGCGCCGAGGCCGGTACAATGGCCCCCTTCACCAGGTAGGTAGACCATGGCACTGACCAACGATCGCAAGAAATATCTCCGCTCCCTCGGCCACAAGCTGAACCCCGTGGTCACCGTGGCCGGCAAGGGCCTTTCCGAGTCGGTACTGGCAGAGATCGACCGCGCCCTGAACGACCACGAGCTGATCAAGGTCAAGCTGGCGGTGGGGGAGCGGGAACTGAAAAAGCCGGTTATCGACGGCATCTGCCAGCAGCTGAACGCGGAGGCGGTGCAGACCATCGGCCATATCGTGCTGCTGTTCCGGGCGGCGAAGAAGCCCGACCCCAAGCTGTCCAACCTGCTGCGCTAAACCTCTACCCCACTGCTCCCGGGGAGTCCAGCACCGACACCAGATCCGCCACCGAGGGCAGAATCCAGTCCGGCACAATGCCGGACTTGGCCACCAGCTCCTCCCGGTACTTGCCGGTTTTCACCAGGGCCGCCCTCAGCCCGACCCCCTGGGCACCCCCCACGTCGCTGTACACATCGTCGCCAATCAGCACGGCGGCTTCCCGCGCCACACCCAGGCTGGCCAGCGCGGCGGCAAAAAATGCGGGGGCCGGCTTGCCGGTAATCACCGCCTCCACCTCGGCCACGTACTCCAGGCCGGCGACAAAGGCCCCGATATCCACATGGAGGCCTCCCTCCCGCTGCCAGTACTTGTTGCGATGCATGGCCACCAAGCGGGCACCCCCCAGCAGACATTGAAAAAGCCTGTCCAGCAGGCGGTAGCTCCAGGCCTCGCCGATATCCCCGATCACCACCGCCTCCGGCCTGTCGTCGGTGTGACGAAAGCCGGAAAAATCTTCCATCACCCGGGGGCTCACGGCGAAAAAGCAGCGGCTGACGCCCTCTTCTCGTAGGTAGCTGGCAGTGGCCAGGGGGGCGGTGACCAGCTGCTCCCCGCCGCAGGGAATACCCATGGCGGCGAGCTTGGCCCGCAGCTCCGCCGCGGACTGGGTGGTGGTGTTGGTGATATAGCGCCAGGAAATCCCCCGCGCGGCCAGGGTGTCCAGGGCGGCGACCGCGCCGGGAACCAGTTGATCGCCAATGTAGAATACCCCGTCCAGGTCGAAGAGTACGCCCCGGACCTCGCCCTTGCCGCGATTGCTCATGGCCGCTCCCGCTGTATTGACCACCACTGCGCTCAACCCAGTATAGCCACGCCGGCGAATCCACAATAGCCTTTCTGCCCTGAAAAAGGTAACATCCGCACCCCTAACACCCTGATTCTCAGAGTAAAGATGACTGCCAAAAAACGCCCCCAGGTATTGATTGTTCTCGACGGCTGGGGACACAACGACGACCCCACCCACAACGCCATCCACGCCGCCAACACCCCGGTCTGGGATGCCCTGTGGGCCAACAACCCCAAGACCCTGATTTCGGGCTCGGGCATGGACGTCGGCCTGCCGGAGGGCCAGATGGGCAACTCCGAGGTGGGCCATATGACCCTGGGCGCCGGGCGCATCGTCTACCAGAACTTCACCCGTATCAACAAGGCCATCAGCGACGGCGACTTTTTTACCAATCCGGTCTACACCGACGCCATCGACCGCGCCGTGGCCGGTGGCCGCCGGGTACACCTGCTCGGCCTGCTCTCCCCCGGCGGGGTTCACAGCCACCAGGACCATTTTGTCGCCGCCATCCGCCTCGCCGCGGGCCGCGGCTGCAGGGATATCTGCCTGCACGGGTTCCTCGACGGCCGCGACACCCCGCCCCGCAGCGCCGCGCCATCCATTGCCCTGATGGAGCAGACCTTCGCCGAGGTGGGCTGCGGCCACATTGCCTCCATCAGCGGGCGCTACTACGCCATGGACAGGGACAACCGCTGGGAGCGGGTGCAACCGGTGTACGACATGCTCACCCAGGGGGTGGCGGAACACCGGGCGCCGAGCGCCATCCGCGCGCTGGAGGAGTCCTACGCCAGGGATGAAAACGATGAGTTCGTCAAACCCACCGTGATCGCCGCCGAAGACGGAACCCCGTGCCTCATCGAGGACGGCGACACGGTGATCTTTCTGAACTTCCGCCCCGACCGCGCCAGGGAGCTCAGCCAGGCTCTGGTGGACGGCAACTTCAACGGTTTTCAGCGCCGGGTGAAACCCCGGCTCGGCGCTTTTGTGATGACCACGGAGTACTCCGCGGAGCTGCTTACCCAGGACCGCACCAGCTGCGCCTTTCCCCAGGAAGACCTGAGCAACTCCTTTGGCGAGTACATTGCCGGCCTGGGCAAGACCCAGCTGCGCATCGCGGAAACCGAAAAGTACGCCCATGTGACCTTTTTCTTCAGCGGCGGCCGGGAGGAGCCCTTCCCCGGTGAGACCCGGATTCTGGTGGACTCCCCCAAGGTCGCCACCTACGACCTGCAGCCGGAGATGAGCGCCCCCGAGGTCACCGACAAACTGGTGGCCGCCATCGAGAGCGGCGCCTACGACGCGGTGATCTGTAATTTTGCCAACGGCGACATGGTGGGTCACACCGGCATCTTCGCGGCGGCGGTCAGGGCGGTGGAGGCGGTGGACATCTGCCTGGGCCGGATTGTCGCCGCGGTAACCAAGGTCGGTGGCGACTGCCTGATCACCGCCGACCACGGCAATGTGGAGCAGATGATGGACGAGGCCAACCACCAGCCCCTCACCTCCCACACCACCCTGCCGGTGCCCCTGGTCTATGTTGGCCAGCGCGACATCTCCTTCACCGGCAACGGCACCCTGGCGGATATCGCCCCCAGCATGCTGTGCCTGATGGGCCTGCCCCAGCCCCCGGAAATGACCGGCCACAACCTGGTGGTCTGTGACCCCTAGATGACCATCACCGGCCTCCGCGTACTCACCCTTGTGCTGCTCGCCCTGGCGCTGCCCGGCCATGGCCAGGACGACAGCAAGGAGGCCCAGGAGAGATCCCGCCTGCAGACTCTGAAGGACCAGATCAGTGCGCTCCAGCAGCGCTTGCTCAACCGCAACAGCGAGGCGGACCAGCTGGCCGCGGAGCTGGAAAAGCGGGAACTTGCGGCGGCGGCCATCAACAAGCGCATCGCTGCCCTTGACGGCGACGTCGAGCAACTGCTGGCGGAGGTGGCGGAGCTGGGTGGGCGCCGCGACACCCTCCAGGCCCAGAGCCTGGAACAGCAGGCCGCTCTGGCGAGGGAGATCAACTCCGCCTACCGCCTGGGCAGCTCGGAGCCGGTAAAGCTCCTGCTCAACCAGGAGGACCCGCAAAAAATGGCCAGGGTCCTCCAGTACTACAGATACTTTGCCGCCGCGCGGCGGGAGAAAATCGACGAATTTCAGGCCACCATCGACCAGCTGGTGACGGTAGAGGACGCCATCGCCGCCCGCCGCCAGGAACTGCTGGCCACCAGACAAACCCTGGATACCCAACTTGCGGACCTCAAGGCGGAGCAGGAACAGCGGGGTGCGGTGTTGGCCAGCATCAACGCCGCCCTGGGGGACGACCAGGCGCGGCTCGCCAAGCTCAATTCGGAGCGCATTCGCCTGGAGGAAGTGATCGCCAGTCTCGAGGCCGCCATCCACGACCTGGCCCCGACCACAGCCAATGCCCCGTTCCCCAAGCTCAAGGGCAAACTCCCCTGGCCGGTGGCGGGCCGGGTGACCCAGAGCTACGGCAGCTTTCGCGCCCAGAGCCTGAAATGGACCGGCTGGCTGATCAGCGCCAGCGAGGGCAGCCCGGTGACCGCGGTGCACACCGGCCGGGTGGCGTTCTCCGACTATCTGCGGGGTCACGGCCTGATGCTGATCGTCGACCACGGCGACGGTTATCTGAGCCTCTACGCCCACAACCGGGAGCTGCTCAAGCAGGTCGGCGACTGGGTCCAGGCGGGGGACAGGATAGCCCTCGCCGGCAACAGCGGCGGCCTGACGGACAGTGCTTTGTATTTTGAAATCCGTCACAATGGCAGGCCCCAGGATCCCAAGGCATGGCTCGGCGCCAGCCGTTGATGGCGGCCCCGGACACTGACACCTATGCTCTACCCCTGATGATGACTTCCAGGAAACATGCTATGAATTTGCCAAAACTCCTCTCCGGGCTGGTGCTGACGACAGTGGTCTGCCTGCCGCTGCAGACCTACGCCGAGTTGGGGGACGAGATCGGGGACACCCAAGCCGCCGACGACGGCCGCCTGCCCCTCGACGAACTGCAGCTGTTTGTGCAGATTTTCGACCAGATCCGCAATGCCTATGTGGAGGAGGTGGACGACCAGGTCCTGTTCGAGAGTGCCATCGAGGGCATGCTGGCGGGTCTCGACCCCCACTCCGCCTACCTCACCGACGAGTCCTTTGACGACCTTCAGGAGAGCACCAGTGGCGAATTTGGCGGCCTGGGTATCGAGGTCGGCGCCGAGGACGGCTTTATCCGGGTCATCGCCCCCATCGACGGCACCCCCGCGGACAAGGCCGGGCTGCGCACCGGCGACTTGATCATCAAACTCGACGATCAGGCGGTGCAGGGCATGCCCCTCAAGGACGCCATCGAGCTGATGCGCGGCGAAAGGGGCTCCGCCATCACCCTGACCATTCTCCGGGAGGGCGTCGACGCGCCCTTCGAGGTGGAAATCGTCCGCGACATCATCAAGGTGCAGAGTGTGCGCAGCGAGATAATCGAGGACGGCTTCGGCTACCTGCGAATCGCCCAGTTTCAGGCCGAGACCGGCAACCAGTTTCGCGCCGAAGTGAAGAAACTGCTGGCGGCCAAGACCCCGGTGAAGGGTCTGATCCTCGACTTGCGCAACAACCCCGGCGGCCTGTTGCCCGCCTGTGTGGAGGTGGCCGACGCCCTCCTCGACAGCGGCCTGATCGTCTACACCGAAGGCCGGGTGGCCAGCGCCAGCGGCGAGTTCCGCGCCAGCCCCGGGGATATCTCCAACGGTCTGCCCCTGGTGGTGATCATCAACAACGGCAGCGCCTCGGCATCGGAAATTCTCGCCGGCGCCATTCAGGACAACAAGCGCGGCATCGTGATCGGCACCCGGAGTTTCGGCAAGGGCTCGGTGCAGACCGTGCTGCCCCTGCGGGACAACAAGGCCATCAAGCTCACCACCGCCCGCTACTTCACCCCCTCCGGCAATTCCATCCAGGCCGAGGGCATTGTCCCCGACATTGTGGTGGAGCCTGCGGAGATCAAGCTGATTCCCCAGGGCCGCGGCATCTCCGAGGCCAGCCTGTCGGGCCATCTCAAGAACGGCAAGGGGGACACCAAGGCGGACACCACAGAGGCCTCTCGCCAGCAGGTTGCCGACGACAGCCAACTCTACGAGGCGCTGAATATCCTCAAGGGAATAGTGATCTTCAAGGAGTAAGCACCTACCGCGGGCGGCCCCAAGTTGGTTATACTCGGCAAAACCACCGCCGAGCCACTCTCGTGATGAATGCTTCAAGCCGCAGAAACGACGATGACCGGACTGCCTCTCACCCGCGGGACGAGCGCTATTTCACCCTCGACAACCACTGGTATTTTACCACCCGCGAAGGGCTGGTGATGGGTCCCTTCGACTCCCGGGCCCAGGCGGTGGGCGAGGCCGCCAACTATATTCGCTTCACCCAGGCGGCCACAGCCCGGGTGCTCGATCTTGTGCGGCGGGACAAGGTCACCATCCCCATTGAGCCAATCACCGAGAGTTGGTAACCGGGCACTGGTCCTCTGCCGATGGCGGCAGGCTTGCCCCGCCCGCCTCGGAATTTTCTTATCGAACCCTCGGAAAGCCCTTGAGTCGCAAAAGAGTCGGGCGCTATACTCGGCCCACACTCACTCTTTACCTGGTAAACAACGTCGGTGACGATCTTCCGCAACAGACGCCGGGCGGACAGCGAACCCCGGGCCTACCCCCGGGGCAACCGCTACCATAGATACAATCACCAGTGGTACTTCACCACCAGGGAAGGCATCCTCATGGGGCCTTACGAAACCCGCGAACAGGCTGTTGAAGAGACCGAGAAATACATCGCCTTCGCCGAGGGCGCGCGCCGCGAGGTGCTGCGGATCATGAGGAACCGCCACCCCATTCCCGACCAGGACAGATTCAGGCGCCGCTACAGGTCGCGGATCAGCCGCATTTCGATGCCCCTGGCGGCCATCCGCTCCTTGGCCTCGCGGATACTGTATTCGCCGAAATGAAAGATGCTGGCGGCGAGCACGGCGTCAGCACCCCCTTCCAACACCCCGTCCGCCAGATGATCCAGGTTGCCCACACCCCCCGAGGCGATCACCGGAATGGCCAGGGCATCGCTGACCGCGCGGGTCAGACCCAGGTCAAAGCCATTTTTGGTACCGTCCCGATCCATGCTGGTGAGGAGGATCTCCCCGGCCCCCAGGGCTTCCATTTTCACTGCCCAGGCCACGGCATCGATGCCGGTGGGATTGCGCCCGCCATGGGTGAAGATCTCCCAGCGGGGTGGCTCGGCACTGACCTGCTTGGCGTCGATGGCCACCACAATGCACTGGGAGCCAAAGCGCTCCGCGGCCTGGCGGACAAAATCCGGATCCTTTACCGCTGCCGAGTTGATACTGACCTTGTCGGCGCCGGCGTTGAGCAGCGCCCGGATATCCTCCAGGGTGCGCACCCCACCACCCACGGTGAGGGGAATAAACACCTCGCTGGCCATCCGCTGCACGGTGTGCACCATGGTGTCGCGGCCTTCGTGGCTGGCGGTGATATCGAGAAAGGTGATCTCGTCGGCGCCGGCCTGGTCGTAGCGCTTGGCAATCTCCACCGGATCGCCGGCATCGCGGATATCGACAAACTTGACCCCCTTGACCACCCGCCCCTTGTCCACATCCAGACAGGGGATAATTCGCTTTGCCAGACCCATTATTCTTCCCCCTGGTGAAACAGATGGCCGAGTTTTCCGGCTTTGGTGGCCAGGTACTTGGCGTTGTGGGGATTGCTGCCGGACTGCAGGGGAACCCGCTCCAGGACATTGAAGCCCATGGCTTCCAGAGCCGCCACCTTGCGTGGATTGTTGGTCATCAACCGCAGGTTTTGTACCCCCAGATGGCGGAGCATGGACTTGCAGATGCTGTAGTCCCGCATATCGGCGCCAAAGCCCAGCTGCTCGTTGGCCTCCACGGTGTCCGCCCCCTGGTCCTGAAGCTTGTAGGCCTTGATCTTGTTGAGCAGGCCGATGCCCCGGCCCTCCTGACGCAGGTACAGGATAATGCCCCGGCCCTCCTCGGCCACCCGGCGCATGGCGGCCTCCAGCTGGGCGCCGCAGTCGCAGCGCAGGCTGTGGAGGGCGTCACCGGTGAGGCACTCGGAATGGATGCGCAACAGCACCGGGGCGTCCCCGGCCACCTCGCCCATGGTCAGGGCAATGTGTTCCTTGTTGCTGTCCGGGTCATCGAAACCGTGGATGGTGAAATCGCCCCAGCGGGTTGGCAGCAGTGAAGATTCAACAAATTGCAGAGTCACTAAGTGTCCAGAAAAATAAAAGCGGGTATTTTAACTGTACCCGGGCCGTAGTAAAGCAAACAAAAATAATGCTTGCCGGCAAGGTGGCGGCGAGCCCTTTGACTCCGCCGGGCTGCGTTGCCGCAGCCCCTTCAGAATTTCGCCCGCAACACCAGGACGCCCTCCTCCTCCTGCATGGAGACCCGGCCGAGAAAGGTGTTGCCCAGCAGAATCTGCTCCGGGAAGTCGCCGATGATCACCGCGCCGCGCACACTGTGTACCGTGATGCCCCCCACGCTGACCCGGTCGAGATCGACGACATAGCTGTCGACCATGCCCCCGGCGGTGGAGGCCCGGCTGGGCTGGCCGTTGCGGTAGTCCACCCCCAGCGCGCGGGCGTCGTTGACGTTCATCACCACCGCGGTGGCCCCGGTGTCCACCATCATGGTGACCGGACGGCCGTTGATGGCACCGCGGACCCGGTAGTGACTGTCGGCGTCTCGGAGCACCCGCACCGTGGTCGGCTGGGCCTGGCTGAAACTGCCGGCTATCTGGCGACTCAGGGTGAGGGTGTGGCGCACGCCGGCGATCTCCACCACCGCCTCCCGGCTGGTGCTGGATACCAGCAACACCCCCTCTGGAGAGCGCTCCCCCGCCTTGAGGAGGTGGGCCTCGCCATTGATCTCCAGGATCGCCCGGCCGCCAAACAGGCCCTTGGCCACCACCCCGGGGGCGGCCTGGGCCGCCGTGGGCAACGCCAGCCAGATCAGCACACCGAGCAGAATTCGCAGCATTGTCCGCTACCCCACCATTCGTTGGATTCCCGCCAGCACCAGCCAGGTAAAGGCACCCGCCAGCAGATCGTCGACCATGATACCCAGGCCGCCGTGGACCCGGCGGTCCAGCCAGCTGATGGGCCAGGGCTTGACGATATCGAAAAACCTGAAGATCAGGAAGCCCGCCACCAGCCAGGGCCAGGTGGCGGGAAAACCGGCCACCGCCAGCCACACCCCGACGATCTCGTCGAACACTATCCCGCCGTGGTCGTGAACCCCCAGCTTGGTCGCTGCCGCCCCGCAAATGGCGATTCCGGCAACGGCGGCCACCGCCACCACCACCAGATAGTAACCCAGGGGCAGCAGTGCCACCAGGGGCACCAGGGCGATACCCAGCAGGGAGCCCGCGGTGCCCGGCGCCCGCGGAGCCAGGCCACTGCCCAGGCCAAAGGCCAGCAACAACACCGGGTCGCGAAGCACCTCGCCGGCGGTGGGGCGCAACTGCTTAACGGAAGTGGTCATAACCTCGAACCCCTGGCTCCAGCGGATTGCCACTGGCATCGACACAGTGTACACCGGTAGCGCCGCCACTGGCGGCCAGCATCTGCCCGACCCGGGTAACGGCGATGCCGCAATCCACCAGGGCAAACTCCATGGCGGAAATCAGCGACGGGGGCACAGTGAAGCACAGCTCGTAGTCATCGCCCCCGCCGAGGGCCCAGGCCCTGGCCTCCCCGCCCCTGGCCAGCAACTGGGGAGCGATCGGCAGCAATTCCGACTGCAGCCTGGCCGCCAGGCCACTGGCGGCGGCGATATGGCCCAGATCCTGAACCAGGCCGTCGGAGACGTCCACCGCCGCCGAGGCAATGCCAATCAGAGCCTGACCCACCTCCAGACGGGGCTGGGGGAGCCAGTATCGGTTGACCAGATAGTCGTCGCCGGCGTCGGCAAGGCAGTGGAGCCCACCTGCACCATCCCCCAGAGAGCCGGTGACATACACCAGATCCCCCGCCCTGGCGCCGGATCTGAGCAGCGCCCGGTGACGGGGCACTGTGCCCAGGGCAGTGATGGTGATGGCCAGCGGCCCGCGGGTGGTATCCCCACCCAGCAGGGGACAGTCGAAATCCCTGGCGTCCAGGGCAAGCCCGCGACTGAAATCCGCCACCCAGTCGCTGTCCAACTCCGGCAGGGTCAGGGCCAGCTGAAACCCCAGCGGCCGGGCGCCCATGGCGGCGAGGTCACTGAGGTTGACCCGCAGGGCCCGGCGGGCGATCAGCCCGGGGTCGCCGTCGGCGGGAAAATGCACACCGCTGACCAGGGTGTCCGTGGTGATGGCGAGCTGGCGATCGGGGGGAATATCCACCAGGGCACAATCGTCGCCGACCCCCAGGGGTATGCTCTCCTCCGCCGCGGAAAAGTGGAAATAGGTGCGGATCAGCTCGAATTCGTTCACCGCGCCACCCCTCAGGCGCCGGAGCGCGCCGCCGTGATTTCCAGCTGGCGGCTGGCGGCCGCCACGCGGTCGAGAATACTGTTGATGTACTTGTGGGCCTCGGTGGGACCAAAGGCCTTGGCCAGGTTCACCGCCTCGTTGATCACCACCCGGTAGGGCACATCGAGGCGGAACATCAGCTCGTAGGTGCCGATGCGCAAAACCGCCAGGGATACCGGGTCGAGGTCTTCCTGCTTGCGGTCCAGGTGCTTGCTGAAGCTGCCGTCCAGCTCGCCGATATTGCCCGGGATGGCGTGGAGCAGTTCGCGGAAGTATTGGGTGTCCACCTCGTTCATATTCTGGTCGGTGAAGAACTCGGCCTCGATGCGGCCGATGTCGGTGCCGCTGAGCTGCCACTGGTAGAGGGCCTGAACCAGCATCTGGCGGGCCTTTTTGCGATTTGAGGGTCTCGAAGCCACGGCCGCTTACCCGATCTGACGGAGCAGGGAGATCATTTCGAGCACCGTCAGCACCCCCTCTTCACCCTTGTTTTCCCTGTTGTCGCCGCTGCGGGCCTCGGCCTGGGCCAGGGTGTCGCAGGTCAGCAGGCCGAAGCCCAGGGGAATCCCGGTGTCCAGGGCGATGCGGCCGATGCCCCGGGTACACTCGCCGCACACATAGTCGAAGTGGGGGGTGTCGCCGCGAATCACACAGCCCAGGGCGACGATACCGTCCACCTTGCCGCTGCGGGCCAGCTTGAGACTGGCCAGGGGCAGTTCAAAGGCCCCCGGCACCCGGTAGATGTCGATATTGTCGTCGGCGATACCCTGGCGCTCCAGGGCGGCGAGGGCGCCGTTCAGCAAATTGTCGGTGATCTGGCTGTTCCAGCGGCTCACCACCAGGGCGATGCGGACATCCTTGGTCGCGAAGCTGCCTTCGATGGGTCTGTATTTGCTCATGGCTTACCCCTGGTCCAGCTCGGCGCTGATGTTTTCGGTTACTTCCAGATCGAACCCGGAGAGACCCGCGTATTTGATGGGCGCGCCCAGCACGCGCATTTTGGTGATGCCCAGGTCGCGGAGAATCTGCGAACCCACCCCCACCTGCTGGAATTGAATGTGCTCGGAGCCCGGCTGGGTGTGCTTCACCCGCTCGCCAAAAACCTCCTCGAGGCGGCTTTCCAGGGTGCCGGTATCGCCGTCGCTGTTGATGATGATGATGACCCCGCAATCCTCCTGGGAGATGCGTTTCATGGCGGAATGGAAGGTCCAGCGCGGCAAACCCTCCTTGCCCGGCTCCCTCAGATTGATGAGATCCCGCAGCGGGTTGGGCACGTGAACCCGGATCAGGGTGGGCTGATCCGGGACGATCTGGCCGCGGATCAGGGCGTGGTGATACTCGTCGCGGGTGGTATCCAGGTAGGTGCGCAATTCGAAGGGGCCGAAGTCGGTGTCGATCTGGCGCACGGTGGCACACTCGACGGTTTTTTCGTGGGCGATGCGGTGGTGGATCAGGTCGGCGATGGTGCCGATTTTGAGGCCGTACTGTTCGGCGAAGATCTCCAGGTCGGGACGGCGGGCCATGGTGCCGTCGTCATTCATGATCTCGACGATCACCGCCGCCGGCTCGTAGCCCGCCAGGCGGGCCAGATCGCAACCGGCCTCGGTGTGGCCGGCCCGGGTCAGCACGCCGCCGGGCTGGGCCATCAGGGGAAAGATGTGTCCCGGCTGGACGATGTCCCGGGGCACCGCGTTGGGAGCCACCGCGGCCTGCACGGTGCGCGCCCGGTCGGCGGCGGAAATCCCTGTAGTCACCCCTTCGGCGGCCTCGATGGACACCGTGAAGTTGGTGCCGTGGGAGGAGTCGTTGGCGTCCACCATCAGCGGCAGGTTGAGGCGCTGGCAGCGCTCCCGGGTCAGGGTCAGGCAGATCAGGCCGCGGGCGTTTCTGGCCATGAAATTGATGTCTTCGGCCCGCACCCGGGAGGCGGCCATAATCAGATCGCCCTCGTTTTCCCGGTCTTCGTCGTCCATCAGCACAACCATTTTACCGTCCCTGATGTCGGCGATGATTTCCTCGATACTGTTCAATTTCATGGTGCTCTGGCTCCGTTATCAGGCGTCCGCGGCCTTGTCGCCCAGCAGCAGGCGCTCAAGGTAGCGGGCAATGATATCCACTTCGATATTGACCCTGGTGCCCGGCTGGTAGCTGCCGATGATGGTGTGCTCCAGGGTATGGGGGATGATGTTCAGCTCAAACTCGCAGCCCTCCACCTTGTTGACGGTGAGGCTGGTGCCATCGATGGTGATCGAGCCCTTGGTGGCGATATAACGGGCCAGGGCGGCGGGGGCGCGGAGGCGGAAGCGCTCGGAGCGGCCGTCCGGGTGGCGGCTGACCACTTCCCCCAGGCCATCAACGTGGCCCGACACCAGGTGCCCGCCAAAGCGGTCACCGGCCTGCATGGCACGCTCCAGATTGACTCCGGACCCCGGCGCCAGACCGCCGATGGAGGTCAGCGCCAGGGTTTCCCCGGACACGTCCACCGCGTAGCCGTTGGCCGTGAGCTCCACCACCGTCAGACACACGCCGTTGGCGGCGATGCTGTCCCCCAGGGCCACATCCGACAGGTCCAGGTTGGCGCTGTCGATCACCAGGCGGACATCCCCGCCCCTGGGTTCGATGGCCGCCACCCGGCCGCGGGCTTCAATGATGCCGGTAAACATCAGCTATTCTCCGGTATTGCGCTAATTCGCCAGTCCCCCCCCAGGGCGCGGATGTCGTCAATCCGCAGGGGCAGGCTCTGGGCCATGGTATCGAGGGGCAGCTCCAGCAGGGGCCGACCCTTGCTGCCCATCAGCTTGGCGGCCATGTACACCACCAACAGGTCCACCAGTCCGGCGGCCAGCATCGCCCCCGCCAGCTGCGGCCCGGCCTCCACCAACACCTCGTTGCACTCCCGCCGGGCCAGCTCCGCCAGCAGCCCCCGCAAATCGACCTTGCCGCCGTCTCCCGCCAGGGACAGCTGACTGACCCGGGGGGGATAGTCGCTGCGCAAGTTGTCCGCGGCAACCGCGGTGGCGATCAATACCTCGCCCCCTTCCGTCACCAGCCTGGCATCCACCGGGGTGCGCAGACCGCTGTCGACGATCACCCGCAGGGGCTGGCGGGCCGCCACTGCGGCGGCGTTGGCCAGGGGCAACTCCGCGGCCCGCACCGTGAGTGCCGGATTGTCGGCAAGCACGGTGCCGCTGCCGGTAATTATGGCACTGCTCGCCGCCCGCAACAGCTGCACGTCGCGGCGGGCGGCGGCGCCGGTGATCCACTGGCTCTCGCCGCTGGCCATGGCGGTGCGGCCGTCGAGGCTCATCGCCAGCTTGACCGTCACCCGGGGCAGGCCCAGGTGACAGCGCTTGACAAAGCCCGGGTTGAGGGCCGCGGCTTGGGCCTCCAGCAGTGGACCGCGGACCCGGATGCCGGCCTGCTCCAGGGCGCCGATACCCCCGCTGGCAACCCGGTGGGGGTCCGCCATGGCGTAGACCACCTCCGCCACCCCGGCGGCGATCAGCGCCTGGCTGCAGGGCCCGGTGCGGCCCCGGTGATTACAGGGCTCCAGGGTAACGTAGACCACCCCGCCCCGGGCGCCCTCCCCGGCCGCCGCCAGGGCGTTGATCTCGGCGTGGGGTTCGCCGGCGCGGCGGTGAAAGCCCTCCCCCACCACCCGGCCGTCCCGGGCAATCACGCAGCCCACCCGGGGATTGGGCTGGGTGGTGTACCAGCCCTGGCGCGCCAGCTGCAGGGCCCGGGACATACAGGCGGTGTCGAAGGCGCTGAAGGTCATTTGTCGGCGGCGGCCACGGTGGCCGGAGCGTCTTTTTTCTCCAGGCGGTCGAGTTCGGCGCGAAACTCGCTGATATCCTGGAAGCTGCGGTACACCGAGGCGAAGCGCACATAGGCCACCTGGTCCAGCTCCCGCAGGTGTGCCATTACCTCTTCACCAATCAGCCGCGATGGCACCTCCCGTTCACCGGCGGTTTGCAGGCTGTGTTTGATCTGGGTGATGGCGGCCTCCACCCCCTCGACGCTGACCGGACGCTTCTCCAGGGCGCGCTGCAGGCCGGAGCGCAACTTGGCCTCATCGAAGGGCTCTCGGGTGCCGTCGCTCTTGATCACCTTGGGCATCAGCAGCTCGGCGACCTCGTAGGTGGTAAAGCGCTCGCGACAGGACAGGCACTCCCGCCGCCGGCGCACCTGACAGCCTTCGGCCACCAGCCGGGAGTCGATGACCTTGGTATCCTCGGCACTACAAAAAGGGCAGAACATCGAGCAATCGCCTGTTGTTCAGAGAGGGGGATTCTAACACAGGGCCCCGAGCCCCCCGCCCTGGGCCGGGTGCGGGACGGACCCGACCCCTCAACCGTAGACCGGAAAGCGCCGGCAGATGGCCACCACCTGGTCCCGGATCACCGGAATCACCTGGGCTGAGGTACCCTGCTCCAGGGCGTCGAGCACATCGCACATCCAGCCCGCCAATTGGCGGCACTCGGCCTCGCCAAAGCCCCGGGTGGTGACCGCCGGGGTGCCGATGCGCAGGCCGGAGGTGACAAAGGGGGAACGGGGGTCGTTGGGCACCGAGTTCTTGTTGACGGTGATATAGGCCTCGCCAAGGGCGGCGTCGGCGTCCTTGCCGGTGTATTCCTTGCCGATCAGGTCGATCAGCATCAGGTGGTTGTCGGTGCCGCCGGAGACAATTTTGTAGCCCCGCTCCTGAAGCACCGCGGCCATGGCCCGGGCGTTTTTCACCACCAGCTTCTGGTAGCTCTTGAACTCGGGGGACAGGGCCTCCTTGAAGGCCACCGCCTTGGCGGCGATGACGTGCATCAGGGGGCCGCCCTGGATACCGGGAAACACCGCGGAGTTGAGTTTCTTGTAGAAGTCTTCGCCCTGGCCCTTGGCCAGGATGATGCCGCCCCGGGGGCCGCGCAGGGTCTTGTGGGTGGTGCTGGTGACCACGTGGGCGTGGGGCAGCGGGCTCGGGTACTCCCCGGCGGCCACCAGGCCGGCGACGTGGGCCATGTCCACCCAGAAGATGGCGCCCACCTTGTCGGCGATGGCGCGCATCCGCCCCCAGTCCTTGTAGCGGGAATAGGCGGAGAAGCCGCCGATGATCATCTTGGGCTGGGTTTCGAGGGCGATGCGCTCCATCTCGTCGTAGTTGATGACGCCGGTCTCGGTATCCAGGCCGTAGGGTACGATGTTGTATTGCTTGCCGGAGAAGTTGGCCGGGTTGCCGTGGGTGAGGTGGCCGCCCTGGGCCAGATTCATGCCCATCACAGTGTCACCGGGACTGACCAGGGCCAGGAAGATGGCGGCGTTGGCCTGGGCGCCGGAATGGGGCTGGACGTTGGCGTAATCGCAGTCGAACACCTGCTTGATGCGCGCGATGGCCAGTTCCTCGGCGATATCGACAAATTCACAACCGCCGTAGTAGCGCTTGCCGGGGTAACCCTCGGCATACTTGTTGGTGAGCACGGAACCCTGGGCCGCCATCACCGCCGGACTGGCGTAGTTCTCCGAGGCGATCAGCTCGATATGGTCTTCCTGGCGGCCCTCTTCCTGCTGGATGGCACGCCACAGGTCAGGATCAGACTGGGCAATGGTAAGGTTCTTGTCAAACATGATCTCGCACTCCCGGGGGACGGATAGGATTGAAGGCGGAGGTGAAAAAAGAGGCGGATTTTACACGACTGGCCCCGGAAGGGCCAACTTTGTATGGTTCGCTTGCGGGGAGCGGGGGTCAGCCACGGCTGAACTGTGAGGCGGACACCCAAAAAATCAGCGGGAGCCAATCCCTGGTCTCCCGCTGGCGACAATGTAGACCCAAGTCTTGTGAGCAAGGCGGGTTACACTGTTTAACGTCAGCGCCCTTCCCTGGCGCTCTTCCCCTCGTTAAAACTGGTCGAGCTGCTGCGGTGGTTGCGCCGCTGGCGGCCCCTGGCGGGCACTGCCCCCCTTGTCCCTGGCCAGGGAGCCCCCCAGGGGTACCACCTTGATGCCGTCCCTCGGCCTGGCGGACACCAGCAGGGCCTCCAGCACCAAATTGCGGCTGCTCACCTGGAGCGTGGGAAACGCCGCCACCGGCATGGCATGGCGCACCGCGGTATCCACGGTTTGCTGCATGGCCGAGACATCGGTGGCCGCGGGTGCCAGGGCGTCGTAGAGGACCACGCCCACCACCAGGGACGCCGCCACCGCGGGCACCGCAATCTTGAGCCGCCCACTGCGCCTGACCCGGCACTCGAGGCGGTCGAGATGAAGCTCCACTTCGGGCCACACCGAGCGGGACGGAGCCAGCAACCCCTGGCCGCGCAATTCGCGGTCCATCCTGTTGTCACTGCTGGTCATCGCACACCTCGCCCTTGTCGTTGTCCTGTTGTAACTCCGGGTGCCACCACTGGCGCACCTGCCGCCGCGCCCTCAACAACTGGGTCTTGGAGTAACTCTCGGTATAGCCCAGCAGGCTGGCGATCTCCCTGTGGGTATAGCCCTCCACCCCGTACAGCCAGAGCACGGTGCGCCGCTCCGGCGCCAGGCGGGCAAAGGCCGCGGCGAGATCCCTGGCCATGTCCGGGCCAAGGCCCTCCCCCACCGCCTGCTCGTCCACCAGCACCTCGACGTTGTCGGTGCGGTGGCGACGGCGCAGGTGCATCAGCGCGGCGTTGACGAACACCCGCCGCACCCAGCCCCAGAAGGGGGATTCAAAGCGGTACTGGCCGATATTCTCCACCAGGCTGAGCATGCCGTCCTGGAGGATGTCCCGGGCCTGGTCAGGACACTGGCAGATGCGATAGCACAGGGTGTAGATCGGCCTCTCGAACAGGGTGTAAATTTCAAACAAAGCCTCCCGGTCGCCGGCCTGGGCGCGGAGCACCAGCTGGTCATCGACATCCATCGCAAAAGCACTGTTCATATTCATATAGATGCGCCGGAGGGCAAAAGGGTCGCAGCCACCCCCTCGGCAGCGGCCATGATACCCCCAGCGCCACGCCGCCACTACGGGCTGGTGCCATGCTGTTACGCCCAGCGCCCCCATCGGCTACAATCCCCCCCACATTCATCACCACTACCCCGAGACTATGGCACAGTACGTTTACACCATGAACCGGGTGGGCAAGATCGTCCCCCCCAAGCGCGAGATCCTCAAGGATATCTCCCTGTCGTTCTTCCCCGGCGCCAAGATCGGCGTGCTGGGCCTCAACGGCG
>CAZWUP010000015.1:0-21690 GCA_964637045.1 uncultured Porticoccaceae bacterium
GGAGGAGAGCCTGCCCCGCGAGCGGAGCGAGTGCCCTGGGTGCCGGGCTCCTACATAGAACCGGAACATAAGGCAGTATCAAATTGAAAGAGTACTAGGGTGCCGCCGTCGCCACCACCCTGGCCGAAGCCGGGCCCTGGCCGCCCCGGGGAGTGGCGGCATACTGCGCCGAAACCTGCTCGATCAGCGGCTGCAGGGCTGGCTGCAGGGTTTTGAGAATTTGCGCCGCCAGGCCGCTGGTAAAGTCAAAGTCCTTGGCCTTGGCGCCCCCCACATGGGCGAGAATAACGCCAAAATGGTGGTCGCCAATAAAAAAGGTAAAGAGGGCATTCCTGTTCACCACCTGCTCGCTGATCAGGCGGCCGCCGGCGGCATACTGCTTGTTGCGGTGATCTCCGGTGCCGGTTTTGCCACCCACCGGCAAGGGTTTGCCCCCGGCGTCCACGAAGACGCCATTCAGGCGCCTGGCAGTACCGGACTCGACAATACCCGCGAGGGCATTGCGCACCGTCAGGCACAGTTCCGGAGAGAGCACCTGCTGGCCACCTCCGGGCCTGGGTTTGAAGGCGGTTTCGTAGGGCGTGCCCTCGGCAAACACCAGGGAATTGAGCTGGTGCATGGGCAGTCGCACCCCGTCGTTGACGATAATGCCCATCAGTTCCGCAAGGGCCGAGGGCCGGTCCGCGGAAGCCCCGAGGGCAGTGGCGTAGGACGCCACCAGGCTCTTGAACGGATAGCCCAAGCGCTGCCACTGGCGGTGGATGGCGACAAAGGCGTCCTGTTCCAGGAGGATGCGGATGCGCTTGTTCTGGGCATTGAACTTGCGCGGCTTGAACAGCCAGGCATAGGCCTCCTGGCGCTCCTCGGCGCTGGCCGCCAGGGCCTCGCGGATGCCGGCGGCGGGGTTGTCGAGGAGATACTTCACCAACCACAGCTCCAAGGGGTGGACCTTGGCCAGGTAGGCGCGGTCGTTGCTGTTGAAGTTGTCGCGGCTGTATTTGTCGTACAGCTTGGCAATCTCCCCGTCGTCCGGCAGCGCATCCCCCAAGCGAGCAGCGAGAAAGGCCTTCAGCTCCTCCCTGCCGGCATCGGGCTTGACGGTGCGAAAGGCCATGGTCAGCCGGTAGGCTGTGGCGCGCATCCGGGATGCCAGTTTGGCCAGCCGCGCCGGCTCGTCCAGGTTGCGATATTCGCGGTAGAACTTCACCATGAATTCACTGCCCTCGGCGTCGGCAAACCGCGCCAGGTACTCTTTGCGCCTCGGGTCCGCCGGGTCTTCGAGGAGACGCTTGCCACCGGGAATCTCCAGGGTATGGAAGCGTGCGATATCCCGCATCATCCGGATAAACACCAGGTTGACGGAGCGGTTGAAGGCCTCGGCAACGGTCATGACCCGATAGTTGTCCCTGCGCTCGAAGTTGCCAAATGTGTGAAGGCCGCCGGCGGTGAAAAAGCGCTCCCCCGGACTTGCCGAGTAGGTGCGCGCCATGGCGGCGTCGAGAACCTCCCGCAGGCTGGCGTGGGGGTCGCCCTGGAGGTGACTGATAAGCCATTTGCTGAGGGGATCCCCCGCGTCGGTGTAGTCGGCCGCCAGCTCGGCCGGGGATTTCCGCGCGTGGCGGCGGTATAGGGTCTCGACGATATCCAGGTAACTGATCAGGGTGCGCAACTTGGCGGTGGAGCCCAGGTCCAGCTTGGAGCCGTCATTCATATCAAAGGGCATGTTGAGATTGTCGGTCTGAACCCTGAGCACATTGCCGCCCGGGGTGCTCTCGTAGAGCAGCACGCTGTAGCGCACAGCATCCAGCTGGTCCTCCCGCAGCAACTTGGGTCCGACCAGACCCGCCGCCCTGGCGTAGTCCGGGTTGGTCAGCCTTTGCAGCTGGGCTTCCACCTGGTCCTGCACCTGTGTTGCCACCGAGGTCACCACTTTCAGGTCGAGGCGGTCCAGGGTGTACAGGTTCTCCACCCCCAGCATGGACAGCAATTCAGTGCGCACGCTGGTGATGGCCTTGAGGTTGGCAAAGGTGGGCACCGGGTTTACCGGAATGCCCTCGCGAAAGGCCAGGGGCTGAACCAGGGCTGCCTCGGCCACCTCCCTCTCGACAACCCCCGCATCCGCCAGCAGGCGCAGGTAGCTGTCGGCGAGACGGTTCAACTCCTGTTTGCCCGCCAGCAGATAGTAGGATGGCCGCCGCTGGGAAAGCAGCAGACTGAGCACGGATTTGTAGACCCTGGCGCGCTCGGCGCTGTCCACCCCTTCGCCACCGCGAAGCACCTGGTTGGCGTAGGGGAAGGGAATGCCGTACCAGGCCCACAGCCCGTCTCCCACCCCGTGGATCTCGCCAAAGCCCTGACGCCCCGACAGGGGGGTGGAGTTGATGTAGTTGCGGACGATCTGCTCCCTGGCCTCGGTGGTCAGGGGTCCGTCCTGATAGGCCCTGACACTGGCGGAGACCATCTGCCGCAACTTTTCCTTGGCATTGGTGGTAACGCCGCCGGGGGAATATCGGTATTTTTCCAGCTGGGTGGCCAGGGTACTGCCGCCGGGGGACGAGCGGCTCGGCTGCAACAGACCCACCGCCCTGGACACCAGGGCATCCGCCAGGCGATCCCATTCCACCGCCGGATTGCGGCGCGGATAGGTCTCCGCCAGCAGCTCCCGGTTCTCAATAAACAACAGGGTGTCAATGACCAGGGGGGGAATGTCGGCAAAATCCCAATAGATATTGGCTGGCTGCCGGGAGACATAGAGCGGGCTGCCCTCCTCGTCGAGCACAGTCAACCCGGTTTGGGGTTTCTCACGGTAGGGGGGATTGCCCCCCAGCTCCACATAGTTGAGCAACTGGGGGGAGAAGTGGGCCTGGCGGGCGACCACAAAGCCCCGGCTCGCCAGGCGGGATTGGAATTCGGGCAGCCGGGAAAAGCCCTGCTGGTGATTGTAGGGGCCAAATTCGGGATAGCGGATGCTGGCGGAGGGCTCGCCACTGACACTGTAGGTCAGTTCGCTGGCAATGCCGGAAAACACCCGGGACTGGAGGAAGGATGTCTTGAACTCGACAACTGCTGCCGCCACCAGACAGGTGCCGAGAACCGAGCTCACCAGCCAGCCTCTCACCCCGTCTCTCCTTCAATCGCCATGAGAAAAATCAACTCCCAGCCACAACCCAGGGCACACTACGAAGAATTATTCTGCCGTCGCCCCCAACTATAGTTCATCCCAGCGGCGAGTTTTAACCATTTCGTCGGATTGTCGCCAGCGCGGCCAGCTGGCCTCGGTTCTGTGAACTGGCGCACAGCGGCGACGCCCATTTGCCACCGGCGCCAGGATATAAACCGATTGCATGGAGTCCAATGGCCTGTAATCATCAGCGCTTACCACCGAGGAGTCTTGGCCATGCTGACCAAACCATTTGTCCTTACCCTGCTCACCGCAACCCTGGCCCTGGGGGGCTGTGCCAACTACCAAGGGCAACACGAACGGGAGGGCATGCTGATCGGCGGTGTCCTGGGGGGAATTCTCGGCGCCAACGTGGGCGGCGGCAGTGGCCGCACGGCCGCCATCATTGTCGGCACCATGGTGGGTTCATCCATCGGCCAGTCCGTGGGCCAGTCGATGGATGAACTGGACCGGATGAAAACCGCCCAGACCCTGGAGAATGTCCGTACCGGGGTTTCTTCCCAGTGGCGCAACCCAGACACCGGCTACAGCTACCAGGTCACCCCCACCAACACCTATGAAACCGAGCGCGGCCCCTGCCGGGAGTACGTTATCGATGCCACCATCGGCGGCCGCCCGGAAAAAGTCTACGGCACCGCCTGCCGCAGCGCCGACGGCGACTGGGTCACCCAGTAAACGTCGACAGATAAACCTCCCCCAATCCGGCGGGGGCTGGAGGGTGCGGGTAGCGAAATGAGCCAGCCCGCCCACGGTCCCCGGCGGGCACCCTCGCGGCCGATGGCCACCCCGGTGGCACCGGGGCGGGGCGCTGTCCACCAGCCCTGCGGCTGCGCCATCAGCGACTGCTCCGGCGCGACAATCGACCGATTGGCGCCTGCGCCTTGAAAAACACCAGGCCGTCCCCTACTCTGCCCCCCCTCTGACGGACACACAGCGCCGCTCGATGAAGCGAAGAAATCCTATGGCCCATGCACTGCGGAACTGGCGTGTCCGCGGGATGCTCCTGGCCCTGTGCCATCTGCCGGGTTTCGCAGTGGCGCAAACCGCGGACTACACCACCATGTCCCTCAAGGAGCTGATGGGCCTGGAGGTGTTCACCTCGGCATCCCTGTTGCCCACCCAGGCCTCCCGCGCAGCGGGTACCGTCTACAGTTTTAAACGGGAGGATTTCAAGCGCTTCGGTGTGCGCCGGCTGGAGGACCTGCTGCAGTTGGTGCCCGGCATCCAAACCAACCAGTACCGCAAGCGTCACAAATCGATCTGGGCCCGGGGGCTGCTGGACCGCTACAACGACAAGCTGGTGCTGCTGGTGGACGGGGTCCAGGTGCGCCATTTCTACTACGGGCACTTTTCCCTCGGCGACAATTTTCCACTCGAACGCATCGAGAAGGTGGAAGTCATTCTGGGTCCGGCCTCCAGCCTCTACGGCGCCAACGCCTTTGGCGGTATCGTGTCTGTCACCACCAGGGACTTTGCCCAGCAGCCCAGCTTCGAGGCAACGGTAGAGGGGGGCAACCACAGCCGCGCCAAGGCCACGGGCCTGTACAACTCCACCACAGTGCAGGTATTTGGCAGTCTCCTGGACCAGGATGCCCCATTCCGGGAGGAGCGGCGCAGCTTTATCGGCGGCCCCACCCTCCAGCCCCTGGCGGAGGACTACACCACCCTGTTTATCAAGGCCAGGCCCGTGGCTGGCCTGACCCTGATGCTGGACTATTCGGAAAGTGAAACCCCGTTTCTCTTTATTCCGCAAACCCAGGATGCCCATGTCCAGCAGCGGATGCTGACCCTGGCCGCCAACTACGAGGCCGGCAGTCTGGACAGCGGCAAACTCGAAGCCAGCCTTCACTACAGCAACGACAAGGGCCGCGAATACGAGCTCGAACAGCAGTCCCGCAAGCTGGGCTACCGGGAAAACCAGAATGCCGTTCTCGCCGGCGCCAGTATCAAGGGTCTGCGCAGGCTCGGCGACCACACCCTGGCCACAGGCGCATCCTGGCAACAGGAAGCCGCGCAAAATATGGACTTTGTCCGCCACTTCTCCTTTCGGGAGGGATTTTTGCCGGTGCCAATCACTGGCTCCCTGCTCTCCGACCCCAAGCTGACCAACGACAACTACGCCGCCTTTGTCCAGGATGTATGGACCATCACCCCGGCCCTGGACCTCACTGCCGGAGCCCGTTTCGACAGCTTCGACCAGTTTGGCAGCCACCTCAACTACCGGAGTGCCCTGGTGTACTCCCCCAGCGAGCACCGGACCTGGAAGCTGATGTACGGCACCGCCATCCGCGTTCCCGGACCGCGGGAATATCTCAAGGTGCTGGAAACCGACTTTGTGCCGCCGAAACTGGAGCCGGAACGCCTCCGCTCCCTGGAGCTGGGGTATACCCACCACTGGGATCAGGCCAGCATTGCCGCCACGCTCTACCGCAACAAGGTGGAGGACTTTATCCTCGAAGCCCCCACTCCGGACGGGGTGGATGAATACTTCGTCAACCTGGCGGACACCTGGACCCTGGAGGGTGCCGAAACCCTGCTCACCGTCATGCCCGGCGAGCGGCTGAAGATGCGCCTCGGGGCATCCTATCTGGAAGTGCGCGGCTCACGCACCAACGACGTCCCCTATCTGGCCAACTGGACCGCCAGTTTCCACGCCGACTATCGCCTTGGCGATCGCCATCAGCTGGGCCTTTCCTTGACCTACAACAGCGACCGCCCGGAAACCAACGACTATCCTGGTGACCGCCCCGGCTCCTTTGTCACCACCAATATCTTCGCCTCCGGGACCCTGACCAGGCAGCTGAGCTATGCCCTGGGTATCGACAACCTTTTCGATGACACCGTGTATGACCCCGCCGGCGATTTCGGCGCCAGATTCAACAGCGAACGCCATACCAGGGAGCTTTGGTTGCGCCTGGAGTGGAGTTTGACCCCTTGATCCCCACCGCCCGCCGATGCCGGGGTCTGCGCCATGCCCGCGTACTGGACATCGTTCAACCCCTGTTCGCCACACTGGTGTTTTGCTGCGGGTTGCTGCAGGGGGCCAACGCCGACGCCGACGCCGACCCCAGGGTGGACCAGATCAAGGCGGCATTTATCCTCAATATCGCCAGGTTTGTCAGCTGGCCACCGTCCGCCGAGCTGGACAATGGCGTGAACCTCTGCCTGTACCGGGCCGACGCCCTGGGCACCGCGGTGGAGACCATCACCGGCAAACTGGTGGCCGGGCAACCCCTGCGGGTTCTGCGCATTGGCAGCCTGGACACCAGCCGGGGCTGCCAGGTGCTGCTGGTTCCCGGCGCGGAGCTGGATATCTACACCCGGGAAATCCCCGCCAGCCCACAACCGATGCTGACCATTGCCGACCTGTCACAAAGCAGCGGCAGCGGCAGTGGCCGGGTCCGGGACGGAGTCATGGTGGCCCTGGTGCGCAAGGGCAATCACCTGGGCCTCGAGGTCAACCTGGGGGAAGTCCAGCGCGCGCGGCTGACCATCAGCTCCCAATTGCTCAAACTGGCTGTCATCGTCGACCAGGGGGGGCGCCCGTGATCAGGCTGGCCAGAAGCTCCATCCGCAAAACCCTGATTCTGGTGCTGCTGCTCACCAGCAGTATCGCCCTGACCCTGGCCACCCTGGGGTTTGCGGTCAACGACTGGTTTGCGCTGCGGGCCTCCGCCCACGACAGGCTGCGGGCCCAGGCGGGGATCGTCGCCAGCAACTCGGTGGCGGCGCTGACCTTCGGCGACCGGATCGCCGCTGGCAACACCCTGGAAAGCCTGCAAAGTCAGGGAGAAATCATCGCCGCTGTGCTCTTTGCCGCCGACGGCAGGGTCTTCGCCCAGTATCAGCGGGAGAACGAACGGGTACCCCTGGTGCTTCCCGAGCGCAGCCAAGGGGAACTGGGGGAGCACTTGTTTGTGGTCCACCCACTGGTCCTGGAGGGCGAGACCATCGGCAATATCCTGGTGGTCTCCGAGCTGGGCTTTTGGCAGCAGCGCCAGCGCTACCACCTGAGAACGGCCCTCGCCCTGTTTTTGCTGTCGCTGCTGGTGGTGTACGTTATCTCCACCAAGCTGCAACGCATTGTGTCGCTGCCCATCATCAAGTTGGCGAAAGTCGCCCGCCGGGTAACCGAGAGCCAGGACTACAGCCTGCGGGCGGAGAAACTGTCCCGGGATGAGATCGGCCGCCTGGTGGACGACTTCAATGAGATGCTGCACCAGATCCAGCTCCGGGATCGCCAGCTCCAGGGGTCCCGGGAGCTGCTGGAGGAGAAGGTTCAGGAGCGCACCGCAGAGCTCACTGAACTGACCCGCCAGCTGGAGCACCAGGCCTATTACGACACCCTCACCGGGCTGGCCAACCGCAGCACCTTCGACGACCACCTACGCCTGGCCATTGGCCAGAGTCAGCGCCACGGAGGCAGTGTCGCCGTGCTGTTTATGGATCTGGACCGCTTCAAGGTCATCAACGACACCCTGGGCCATATCGTCGGCGACAAGCTGCTGATCCAGGTGGCCAATAGATTCAGCGCCTGCCTGCGGGGCAGCGACACCCTCGCCCGCCTCGGCGGTGACGAGTTCGCGGTACTGCTGGTGGAGCCGAGGACCGACAACGAAGCCACCGAGGTGGCCAGCAAACTGATTGCCGCCATCAACCAGCCCTTCAGTGTCGAGGGCTACAGCCTCCACGTCACCACCAGTATCGGCATCAGCGTCTTTCCCGGCGACGGCGACAGTGCCGAGGCCATCATCAAGAACGCCGACACCGCCATGTATCGCGCCAAGGACAGCGGACGCAACCAGTTCGCGTTTTTCGCCGCCGAGATGAATGCCCGGGCGCTGCGCCGCCTGGAACTGGAGAACAAGATGCGCAGCGCCATCCGCGACCAGGGCTTCAGGATTTTCTACCAGCCCCGGCGGGACACCCACACCCTGGAATTGATTGGCGTGGAGGCACTGATCCGCTGGTTCGATCCCGGGGAGGGGGAGATTTCCCCGGTGGAGTTCATCCCCCTGGCGGAGGAGTGCGGGCTGACGGCGAAAATCGACGACTGGGTGATGGAAACCGCCTGTGCTGAAATTCTCAGCTGCTTCGACGGCGGCGAGCCAGAGTTTTCCCTGTCGGTAAATTTCTCCCCGTCCCAGTTTATCCGCAAGGATCTCGACAAGGTCATTGCCGACATTCTCCAGCGCACCGGCTTTCCCGGCCACTGCCTGGAGCTGGAAATCACCGAGAACCTGTTTGGCCCCGAGTCCGCCAATGCGCCCGAATTGCTGAAGCGCATCGGCGGCCTGGGGCTGGAAATTTCCATCGACGACTTCGGCAAGGCCTACTCCTCCCTCAGCCGCCTCAAGCAGCTGCCCCTGGAGACGCTGAAGATCGACCGCTCCTTTATCCAGGACCTGGGGCGGGACCAGGACGATGAGATCCTGGTGCGCACCATCATCACCATGGCCCACAGCCTGGGCCTCAAGGTGGTGGCGGAGGGGGTGGAGACCGACGCCCAGTATCAATTCGTCAAGGCCTACAACTGCAATGCGGTGCAGGGCTTCCTGTTTGGCAGACCCATGGATCTGGGCCAGCTCAAGGCGTTGCTGGCGGAAAAAAATGCGCTGCTGGCAGCCAATAAGGCGCCGGGGAGCAGCGACTAGACCATTCCCCGCCGCCGCGCCCCCTGCTAAGCTGCCCGTCCCAAAACTACCCACCCGGAACCCAGCCCATGACCCTCCCCATCCTGGCAATTATCGGCGGCCTGCTGCTGCTGGTGTGGAGCGCCGACCGCTTTGTTGACGGCGCCGCAGCCACCGCCCGCCACTTTGGCATGCCCCCCCTGTTGATCGGCATGGTGATCGTCGGCTTTGGCACCTCGGCACCGGAGATGGTGGTCTCCGCCCTCGCCTCCCTCCAGGGCAATCCGGGCATCGCCCTGGGCAACGCCTTTGGTTCGAACATCACCAATATCGCCCTTATCCTCGGCCTCACCGCACTCCTCAGCCCCATCGCCGTACAGTCCCAGGTGGTTCGCAAGGAGATGCCGATTCTGATCGCGGTCACCCTGTTCACCGCCTGGTTGCTGGCGGACCTCGACCTGTCGCGGCAGGACGCGGTGCTGCTGCTGGGGGTGTTTTTTGCCCTTATGGGCTGGTCCATCTGGCAGGGGCTGAAGCAAAAGGCCGATGCCCTGGGCACTGAAATGGCCGTGGAACTGGACGCCCACGCCAAGCCTCTGGGCAGTGCCGTGTTGTGGCTGGTGGTGGGGTTGATCCTGTTGATCGTCAGCTCCCGGTTCCTGGTCTGGGGAGCGGTGGAAGTGGCCCATGCCTTCGGCGTCAGCGACCTGATCATCGGCCTCACCATTGTCGCCATCGGCACCTCGCTGCCGGAGCTGGCCTCCTCCCTGATCGCGGTGCGCAAAGGGGAGCACGATATCGCCCTCGGCAATGTGATCGGCTCCAACCTGTTCAACACCCTGGCGGTGGTGGGTATTGCCGGCGTCATCAGCCCCCTGGCGGTGCCTGCGGAGGTGCTCTCCCGGGATATTTTGACAATGACCCTGCTCACCCTGATCCTGTTTGTGTTCTGCTACGGCTTTCGCCGCCCCGGGCGCATCAACCGTGTGGAGGGCGGCCTGCTGGTGGTCAGCTTTGTTGCCTATACCCTGTACCTGGTGGCGGGCGTGGTCGGCTGGTGGGGCGCGGCTTGATCCCACGACACCGGCGGCATTGGGCGCAGCTCCGGAAACTATCCTGTAAACTGCCGTTTTGCCCGGCCTGGGAGTTGGTGTGAAAAAGATTGTCCTCAAAAAGGGCCGCGAGTCCTCCCTGCTGCGCCGCCACCCCTGGGTATTTTCCGGGGCCATCGCCAAGGTGGAAGGCAACCCCTCGCCGGGGGAAGAAGTGCTGTTGGTGGACCACGGGGGCAACGGCCTGGGGGTGGCCTCCTGGTCCCCCCAGTCGCAGATCCAGGCCCGGGTGTGGAGCTTCGATGTGGCGGAAACCATCGAGCGGGGGTTTTTCAAACGCCGCCTGGAACAGGCCATCCGGCGCCGCCAGCCCCTGCGAAGCCAGCCCGGGCGCAGCGCCTGCCGCCTGGTGTACGGGGAATCCGACCACCTGCCAGGTCTGGTGGTGGACAGTTACAACCAGTTTCTGGTGTGTCAGTTCCTCACCGTGGGTGCGGAAATCTGGAAGGCCACCATCGTCGATCTGCTGCGGGAACTGGTGCCCTGCGCCGGCATCTACGAGCGCTCGGATGTGGCCAGCCGCCGCAAGGAGGGCCTGGAGGAAGCCACCGGGGTGCTGTGGGGAGAAGCGCCACCGGAAACACTGGTGATCACCGAGTACGGCTGCCAGCTGGGGGTGGATATCGCCGGCGGCCACAAAACCGGCTACTACCTGGACCAGGCGGAAAACCGCCACTTCCTCGCCAGCATCAGCGCGGACAAGACCGTGCTCAACTGTTTTTCCTACAGCGGCGGATTTTCCGTTGCCGCCCTGGTGGGCGGCGCCCGCCATGTCACCAGCGTGGACTCCTCGGCCCCCGCCCTGGCCATGGCTGAGCAGAATCTGGCGCGCAACGGCTTTGACCCCCGCCAGTACACCACTGTCGATGCCAATGTCTTTGAGCTGTTGCGCCAGTACCGGCGCGACGGCCACCAGTACGACATGGTGATTCTCGACCCCCCCAAGTTTGCCGATACCCGCCACCAGCAAAACAAGGCGGCCCGGGCCTACAAGGATATCGCCATGCAGGCCGCGCCCCTGGTGGCGCCCGGCGGCCTGCTGATGACGTATTCCTGCTCCGGGGCCATCGATATGCCCCTGTTCCAGAAAATCACCGCCGACGGCTTTCTCGATGCCGGCCGCAGCGGCCAGGTGGTGCGTTATCTACACCAGGGCCAGGACCACCCGGTGGGCCTCGCCTTTCCCGAGAGCCTGTACCTGAAGGGCCTGCTCTGCCAGGTGGACTGACCCCGGGGCCACGGACCTCAGCGAACCTCCCCCTGTCCCGTGCGAATCTTCAAGGCCTGGGCACAGTAATCGATCACCATGAAATACCTGTCCACGCCCTTGCCGCCGATCACAAAGGGGTGCGCGTCGCCGGGCTGCCGCGCCGCCACCCGCGCCAACCGCCCGCTGGTGTTTTCGGAGAACGGATGGGTGCTGATCACCCCGTCCGCTCCCCGGGATACCGCCCACTGGCGAAAGCTGTGGAGGGATTCGCGGTACTGGGTCAGGCCCTGGTGGCGCCAGCTGTGATCGCTATCCGGCCGGCTTGGCTCCAGGGTGGGGGGAATTGCCGTGCCCCCCCACAGAGCCAGCTGGTGACTGGCGCCGCCGTCCCTGACCGGGATCAGCGCCGAAACAGTGCCGGGGCTGTGTCCCGGGGTGGCCATCAGGTACACCTTGGTGTCTCCCAGGGTGAGATCGACAGGCCCGGATACGGCAAAATCCACCGTCGGGGGCCGCTGGCCCATCAGCTCCGGCCCCTGTTCGTCGAGTTGGTCGAGCAGTTGCCAGTCGGCCTTGCCCATCAGCACTTTGGCGCCGAACCTGGCCTGGAGGTAGCGGGCGCCACCGAAGTGATCCCAATGGCCGTGGGTGACCACCACATAGCGAATCCGGTTCGGGTCAAGCCCCAGGGCGGAAAAGCCGCCGACAATATGCTTGGCCGCCTCCACCGAGTTGCCCATGGCATCGAACAGGATATAACCCTCGCTGGTGTTCAGAATCCACACCCCCACAAACTCAGTGCCGACAAAATACAGGTTGTCGAACACCCTGGTGGCGGGGAGAGACTTTTCAAAGCTCATGATATGGCGGGAGGCGGCGGCAAAATCCTGACACAGGAAGAGGGCGCCTTCGAGGGCGCCGGTGTGATCGCTTTTTGCCAGGGTGGTGGCCGCCGCCAGCACCTGGTCAAGATCAGTGGTATCGGCATTTGCCGACAGGGCCAGCGCCGCCTGTAGTAGCACCGGGGCAATGGCGCGGCGACCCCGCTGGGTTAGTGTCTTCATCGGTTCCTCGGCGAGAGCGGAAAATAGGTGGCGACAGCCGCCATTATCGCCTCTCCTCCCCCTCCCTTGCCAGCCTGGCCACAGCCGGCTCCACACTGGTTCGATGGCCGGGGTGGTCTATACTTGCCCTGTGGACCCACGCTAGCGACCACCACCATGAACACCACAACCCGACATCGCCTTCTCGGGGTGTCCCTCTTCCTAGCGGCCAGCGGCTTCTGCCACGGCCAGTCGGTCACCGTGCTCGCCAACAACAGGGATGCCCAGGAGTGTTATTTCAACGCCCGCCAGGCCATCGCCGTCCCCGACAGCGCCAGCCTCTCGAGCCAGGCCCCCTGTGACAGAGCCCTGGAGCTGGGCGCCACCCTGATCAAACGGGATCTGGTGGCCATCCACATCAATCGCGGTATTATTTCCGCGGCCAGGGAGGATTATCCGGCCGCCCTGGCGGATTACAAGAAGGCCTACGACCTCAACCCGGAACTGCCGGAGGCCCATGTCAACCTCGGCAACCTCTACTTCCTCGCCAACAAGATGGACAAGGCGGTGGAGTTCTACAGCAGGGCCCTCGCGCTGGGCCTCGGCAAGGCCCATGTGGCCTATCTGAATCGGGGCATGGCCCAGGAGTCCTTGGGTGCCTACGAGCCGGCGGAAGCCGACTACCGCCAGGCCATTGCCCTCAACCCCGACTGGGCCCTGCCGCGGCAGAAGCTGGAGCGCCTGTTGAGCAAAAAATCATCGCGGGGAGCCTGACCCTTCCCCGCAGTGCCGCGGCTCCACCCGCTGCCGGCACCGACAGAAGGGCAAATTCTGACCCCTCTGCGATTCTCTTGATCTGCACCAATGTGTTGCACTACATGGCACCACTATAGTGCAATAGCCGTGTTTGCCAAAACCTGCGGCGGCGACAACAGCCCGCCAGTCCTTTCTATGCCAATGAGACCCTATGATGACCACACAGCTCGATGAAAAACTGGAGCCGATTTTCCAGGAAGTCCTGTACAGAAACCCGGGGGAAAGCGAATTTCACCAGGCGGTCCACGAAGTCCTGGAAACCCTGGGCCCCGTATTGGTGAAGTACCCCGAATTTGCCGACCAAAAGATTATCCAGCGCATTTGTGAACCCGAACGACAGATCATCTTTCGCATCCCCTGGCAGGACGACAAGGGCGAGATCCATATCAACCGGGGCTTTCGCGTCCAGTTCAACAGTGCTCTCGGCCCCTACAAGGGCGGTATGCGCTTTCACCCGTCGGTTTACCTGGGCATCATCAAGTTCCTGGGTTTCGAACAGATTTTCAAGAACGCGCTCACCGGCATGCCCATCGGCGGCGGCAAGGGCGGCAGCGACTTTGACCCCAAGGGCAAGTCGGACAGCGAGATCATGCGCTTCTGCCAGAGCCTGATGACGGAGCTGCACCGCAACCTCGGTGAATACACCGATGTGCCCGCCGGGGACATCGGTGTCGGCGGCCGCGAGATCGGCTACCTTTTCGGCCAGTACAAGCGCCTCACCAACAGGTACGAGTCCGGGGTCCTCACCGGCAAGGGCCTCAACTGGGGCGGCAGCCTGGTGCGCACCGAAGCCACAGGTTACGGCACTGTGTTCTTCACCGAGGAAATGCTCAAGGCCCGCAACGACTCCCTGGATGGCAAGACCGTGGTGGTTTCCGGCTCGGGTAATGTGGCCATCTACGCCATTGAAAAGGCCATGGAACTGGGCGCCAGGGTCATCGCCTGCTCGGACTCCAGCGGCGTCGTCATCGATGAGCGGGGCCTCGACCTGGACCTTATCAAGCGCATCAAGGAGGTGGAGCGCCGCCGCATCAGCTGCTACGCCGATGAGAAACCATCAGCCCGGTATATCGAAGATGGCAACATCTGGGCGGTGCCCTGCCAGGTCGCCCTGCCCTGCGCCACCCAAAACGAACTCAATGGCAAAGATGCGAAGATCCTGGTGGAAAACGGCTGCATCGCCGTTGCCGAGGGTGCCAACATGCCCACCACACCTGAGGGTATCCAGATCTTCCAGGCCGCGAAAATCGCCTACGGCCCCGGCAAGGCCGCCAACGCCGGCGGGGTAGCCACCAGCGCCCTGGAAATGCAGCAGAATGCCAGCCGCGACTCCTGGTCTTTCGAGTACACCGAAAAGCGTCTCCAGGACATCATGGTCAACATCCACGACAACTGTTACGAAACCGCCGAGGAGTTCGGCATGCCCGGCGACTATGTCACTGGCGCCAATATCTGTGGCTTTATCCGGGTGGCCAGAGCCATGACGGCAATGGGATTGATTTGATGAACTGCAACTGACAGGCGCTGGTGCTGCCCATAGCGCTTCGCTGGGCTTGCTAGGCGATTTTGCCGAAGCCGCGAGCCCAGCGTGACGGGAAGCAATCTCAGAGCCACGTGAATTCAATGGGTTACGAGATTGCTTCGTCGTTGCACTCCTCGCAATGACAACTAATCAGAGCATCCTAAAGGGTATCCGTATCCTTGGCGATGATCTCGATCCCCGCCAGATCCTGGGCGTAGCGTTTCTTGCGCTCCACCTCCATGCCCCGCTGAATCTGGATACGCTGGGCCTGGGGTGACCCGGCACCGTGGAGGGACTCGGTGAGATAGCCCACGGCGTTGCGGCCGAGGGTCATGTTCTCGATCAGGCGCAGCATGCGCATGCGGTTTTCCACTGGAATGTCGGCGCGGCCGGCGAAGTATTTCTTGAGGATGGGCCCGGCCACCTCGTGGTCGAAATCCTGTTCCGAGGGCAGGGTTACCATCAGGCCGCCGGCCAGGTCCTGGGCGAAGCGGGCGATCTCGTAGGGAAAGCGGGTGACATTGTGCTTGCACACATTGGCCAGCATCTCGTCGTTCATGAAGATACCCGAATCCAGCTGCTTGGCCTCGTGGGAGGAGGCAATGGACGAGGAGTAGATGGTCTCGTTGAGGTGGGTCATCTCCACCAGCTTGTCCTTGATGTGGCTGGCCTTGTCGGCGCCGTTGTACTCGGCTATGGCCGCCGCCGCCCCCACCAGCACATCGCCAAGACCGGTTTTGCACACATAGCTGGCGCGGTGGTAGGCGGTAAAGCGGGACACCATCAACTGGGCGAATTCGTACTCACCGTCCATCAGGACATGTTCCCAGGGGATAAACACGTCGTCGAACACCACCAGCACCTCCTGGCCGCCGTACTGGGCGTTGCCCTGGTCGATGTCGCCACCCTCCATGGCCCGGGTGTCGCAGGACTGACGGCCGTAGATGTAGGTAATGCCGTCGGCGTCGCCGGGCACCATCCCCACCACCGCGTAATCCTTGTCGCCGGCGGTCATATTCATGGTGGGCATCACACAGATCCAGTGGGAGTTGAGGCCGCCGGTCATATGGGCCTTGGCGCCCTTCACATACAAACCCTTGTCGGTGCGCCGGGTGACGTGCATAAACAGGTCTGGATCCGCCTGCTCGGCGGGGCGCTTGCCGCGATCGCCCTTGGGGTCGGTCATCCCGGCGCCGAGGATGATGTTGTTCTTCTGGGCCAGTTTGAGGAACTCCAGGTAGCGCTGGTGATACTGGGTGCCGTGCTTCTGGTCGATATCGTAGGTGATGGAGTGCAGCACCGAGATGGTGTCGAGGCCGGCGCAGCGCTGGAAACAGGTACCGGTGAGCTGGCCCATGCGGCGCTGCATCTTGTTCTTCATCACCAGATCCTCGGGGGACTCGACGATGTGCAGGAAGCGGTTCACCCGGGCGTCGATCAGCGGCGAGTGGGCACTGGCCAGCTCTGGGTCCTCGATGGCCAGGTCGTAGGTGCGCTTCAGGGCATTGATGGAGGGGCGGATGATGGGGTGGTCCACCGGCTCGGCGATCTTCTCGCCAAACAGGTAGACGGTAAGGCCGCGATTGCGCAGGCTGTCGACATAGTCATCGCCGGTGACAATGGGCTTGAAGCGCGCCCAGCGCTCGGCGGCGGATTCTTCACGGGAAATCTGGGTGATGGCGTTCATGGCGTGGCTCGCTGTCGGTTGTCAGGTTTCAGTTGTCGGGGGCTGTACCCCGTAGACTTGAATTCTAGACCTTACATTGACAGCTGACAGGTCATAAAATGATCCCGAAACTCACTGCTTTGGGCAACTCCCGTGGCCACCATCAACTCCCACTACTTCCGCGTCTGCACCCGTGGCGCCCGCCGCCAGGGGGTGGCAGTGGAGCCCCTGTTGCGCGCCGCGGGGATCAACCCGGATCAGGTGGCGGATCCCCTGTGGCGAGGCAGTGTGGCGGCGATGGCTGCCCTGGTGCGGGAGATCTGGTCCGCCCTCGGGGACGAGGGCATGGGTTATACCGCCACCCGGTTTCGGCCCGGGGCCTTTGCCCTGATGGCCGAGCTGGCCGCCAGCGGCGACTCGGTGGCCCAGGGCATCGAGAAGGGTGTCCACTTCTACAATGTACTCCAGGGGGAGATTGCCACCACCGTCAGCCGGCAGCACGACGAGCTGGTGATCGAGACGGCCTTTGCCCGCCCGGAGCTGGATCCGGACCATTATTTCATCGAATTCTGGTTGATCACCTGGCATCGCCTGGCCTGCTGGCTGGCGGGAGAAACCGTCAGTCTGCACGGCGCCGAATTCAACTACCCCAGGCCGGAGAGCTATTTCGAGGAATTCAAATACCTGTTCCCCTGCCCCCACAGCTTCAACGCCGGGCAGTGCCTGATCCGCCTCGATCTGGGCCAGGTTCTGGGGCCGGTAATGCGCACCAAGGCCGAACTGGAGGAGATGCTTGCCCACGCACCCCTGGAGCTGATGACCATCCCCGCCAGCGACCACAGTCTGGCGCGGCGGGTGCGGCTGCTGCTGGCAAAAGGCGACACCCCCCACCCCAGCCTGGAGGATATGGCGGCCGCCACCGGGCTCTCGGTGGAATCCTTTCGCCGCCAGCTGCGCCGGGAGGGCACCAGCCTGAGGGGCATCAGCCAAAACCTGCAGCGGGATATCGCCATCCGCAACCTGCTGGAGGGCAACCGCACCGTCGAGGATATCGCTGCCCAACTGGGCTACGCCGAGCCCCGCTCCTTTACCCGCGCCTTCCGCAAGTGGACGGGAACCAGCCCATCGGCATACCGCAGGCGGTTCAGTCGCCAGTAGCCCCTTGGCGACGGGGCTGACTTGCCGCTGGAGATAGGGTTTTGGCCGGAGTCCAGGGGCCATGGGCTAGACAAAGCCTTGCCCTGGTTGCCACCGAGCAGCGAGGGAACGGGGAATGCGGGGCGGCGACGGGCTGTGTTGGATTTCAGCGGGGCTTTACCGTCGCCACAAACGCCGGTCGCGCCGCCACTCGGTCGTGCCAGGCCTTCAACGCCGGGTGCTGGTGGGGATCGAACTTCAGCTTCACCCAACCGGCGAAATGGCAGGTGACCCAGGCGGTGATATCGGCCACGGAGAAGAAATCTCCGGCCACGTATTCAGTCTCCGCCAGACGGGCGTCGAGATCGGCGAAGTAATGCCCCACCCGCAGGCGGCTGCGCTCCGCCAGCTCCGGCAGCTGGGGGTAGTCGTGGGGCCCCACCAGGGCGCGGTTGGGCATCGCCTTGCTGGTGTTGCGCAGCACGTCGGCCACCGCCAGGATGCCGTTCTGGAAAGCCAGGTGCTCCCACATCATGGCCAGGGCGGTCTGCTCCTCTGAGGTGCCGTACAGGGGGTGCTCGGGGTAGCACTGCTCCAGATAGTACATCACCGCCGGCACCTGGCTGATGCAGGTGCCGTCCGGCAGCTCCAGCATGGGTACGTCACAGTTGGGATTCTTGCGCCGATAGTCCGCTGACAACTGCTCCCCGGCGGCAATATCCACCACCACGCTTTCCAGATCGATGGCCTTTTCGGCAATGACCAGATCCACCCGCAAGGGATTGGGGGCGCCGGGATAGGTGTAGAGCTTCATCACTGTTCTCCTGAGTCAGGTGGTTTGTCGAACCCGCCTTGTCAGCGGAGGCGGAGCCCTTGAACTATGGCAAATCCCCACCAGGGCCGCCACCTCAATTGCCGGGTGAGCCCACCCTCAGCGCCGCTGGCGGATCATGCAGGTGGCGCTACCCCAGGCATAGAGGGTGCCCTCTTCATCCACGATGCGGCCCTCGGCGGTGCCCAGCTGGCGGCTTCTGCTCACCAGCCGCCCCTCGGCGAACAGAGGCACCCCCTCGGGAATTCCCTTGACCATTTTGACATTGAGATCGGTGGTGGAGGCAAACTGGTTCATCTCCAGCGAGGTGTGCACGGCACCCGCGGTGACGGTGTCGATAACGGTGGCGCAGAAGCCGCCGTGGGCCACCTGGCTGGGCAGCAGGTGGCGGCTGTCGGCCTGGGTGCTGACCCTGATGAAGCCCGCCTCCACCTCCAGAAAGGTCATGGGGATCAGTTCCTGGATCATCACACTGGGACGGGCGGTGCCGGTGACAAAGGCTTGCCACTGTTGGAGGGGGGAAAGCTGGGTCATGGGTTGTTCCTGAAAACTGGCCTTTGCGGCTGGGGCCGGGTTATTGTCCGCGCAACAATAACAATAACAGCAGCGGGACCACCACCCTATGATTTACGAGGAGAGCTATCCAAAATCAGGGCTATCCACCCCTGAGGGGACGAGTGGCCGCTGAAGGCAGGGCCATGGGGTCACAGGCTCCCGCGGCAACTCGGTGTTGCATTGTCTGCGGCCGAAGTGAGCGCCCGGCGGCTGCGGGTCCCACTCAGGGGCGGGGCGCCGGCTGGGGACCCCGCACCACGCGCCCCGAGAGGTTGGCGGTGGGCTGGTCGTCCCGGTGGACGATCTCACCGCTGACCACAGTCGCCACATAGCCCTTTACCGCCTGGGTCATCCGGGGGCCGCCGGCGGGCAGGTCATAACTCAGCTCGGGCGCCCTCAGGGTGAGGTTGGCAAAGTCGATGACGTTGATATCGGCCTTGTAGCCGGGTTTGAGTACCCCCCGGTCGCGGAGGCCTACGGCATTGGCCGAGGCCGAGGTCAGCAGCCTGACCACCTCTGGCAGGGGCAATGTTGCCCCCCGGGTGCGATCCCGGGCCCAGTAGCTGAGCATATAGGTGGAAATGCTGGCATCGCAGACGATGGCCGAGTGGGCACCGCCATCCCCAAGCCCAGGCACGGCGTAGGGGTTGCGCAGCATCTCGTAGGAGGGCTCGAGATTGAAGTCGGCGTAGTTGCCCCCCGCCATCAGCATCATGGCCCTGCCCTCGTCCCGCAGCATGTAGTCGTAGGCCAGCTCGGCCGGCTCCACACCCCGGGCGCGGCCGCGCATTTCGATACTGTCCGCCAGGGGTTGCTCGTAATCCGGCGGGTCCCGCAGGGGAAAGTACAGGCTGAAGCCCTTGGAGCGGGTGGACAGCGGCGACGTCTTGACCTCCTCCACCAGCCTTGCCCGCAGTTCCGGCTGGCGCAGGGCGGCCAGCTTCTCCGCCACCGGCAGTTTGGCCAGGGGGCGATAGCTGGGGCAGCGGGCAAAGGGGTTGAGGCTGCCCGCCAGGGTGAGAATGGCCCCCGTAGGGCGGCCGAACACCTGGGGATGGACCGTAACCCCCTCCCGGTTGGCCCGATCGCTGATCTCCAGCAGCTTGCGCCAGCCGGTGGTGTCGCTGTTGCTCTGCTTGAGGGAGTACATCAGGGGCCGGCCGCTCTGTTTGGCCACCCGCACCAGCATTTCCAGTTCGCCGATGGCGCGGGGGAACTGGTTGAATTCGAAGGCGATCTGCAATACGCCGCTGCCCGCCTCGGCCATCCCCCGGGTGATGGCGAGAAACTCCGCCTCATCGGCGTGGAAGCTGGGAATATGGCGGCCGTCGCTGGTGACCTGCTCGGTGAGCATGGAAGAGCCAAAACCCAGAGCGCCCGCCCGGATGGCCTCGCCGGTGAGGGCCGCCATTTGCGCCAAATCCGCGGTTGAGGGTTTCTCATCCGACAGACTGCGCTCCCCCATCACATAAGCGCGCAGGGTGGAGTGGGGCACCAGGGTGCCAATATCCATATTGTACCGGCGCCGCCCCAGGGCCTCGATGTACTCCGGATAGGTCTCCCAATCCCAGGGCAGCCCCTTCTCCAGGTCGGCAAAGGGGATGTCCTCGACGGTTTCCATCAGCTTGATCAGCAACTCGCGGTCCCGGGGCTTGCAGGGGGCAAAGCCGACACCGCAATTGCCGACAACAATGGTGGTGGAGCCGTGGCCGGTATTGGGCTTGGGGCGGCTCTCCCAGGTCACATGACCGTCAAAGTGGGTGTGGAGATCGACAAACCCCGGCGTCACCAGCAGGCCCTTGGCGTCCACTTCCTCCCGACCCTTGCCGGCGACTTTGCCCACTGCGGCAATCCGGCCCTGGCTGATGGCGATATCCGCCTCGAAGGAATCATTGCCGGTGCCATCGACAATGGTGCCGGAGCGGATGATCAGATCGTAAGCATTGTTCACGGCGGGCCTCGCTGACATGGGGTGGGTTGAACCGACCGGACTGGCTGCGCTCGGCAAGCGATGCTGTGCCGAACCACCAAGCGACCTCGGATCTGGGGTTCATACTACGGCAGCGCTTCCCCCCAGGTCACGGAACAAAATTAATCGCCCCTTTGGATCCCTCCAGCTGGCCGGCAGTCAACTGCCCTGCCTTGCGGGACATGGCCCTTGGCAGGGTGCCAAACCCCGCTCTTCGGGCACCTCGCGGCAAGGGTGAGTCGGTGTAAATTACGCCAAGATAGTGCAAACTCTCTTCCAAGCAGGACACCGGAAGCCCCATGACCATAACTCTCGACCCGCCCCCGCCCTCAGCCCTGACGGCGATCACCCTATTGCTAACGGCGCTCTGCGCTGCCCCGGAGGCACAGCCATGAACGATGCCCCGCCGGCCACCCTGAGTCTGAAGCGGGTGGCCATCGACACCTACCACGAGAACGTGGCCTACCTGCATCGGGACTGCCATATCTACAAGGCCGAGGGTTTCCAGGCCCTCAACAAGGTGGAGATTCAGCAGGACGGCAAGCGCATCCTCGCGGTGCTCAATGTGGTGGATGACGAGTGTATCGTCTCCCCCCTGGAGCTGGGGCTGTCGGAACAGGCGTTCACCGATCTGGATCTGGCGGAGGACACCCAGGTGCTGGTCAACCACGCCGAACCGCCCCACTCCATGGAGTATGTGCGGGAAAAGCTGGCGGGCAACCGCCTCAGTCAGGAGCGATTCACCGAGATCATCGCGGACATCGCCGGCAACCGCTACTCGAAGATAGAGATCGCCGCCTTTATCGTCGCGGTCTCCGAGGCCGGCCTGGATCGGGAGGAAATTTTCTATCTGACCCGGGCGATGGTGGCTTCGGGCCACCAGCTGGACTGGCGGGAGCACCCGGTGGTGGACAAGCACTGCATCGGCGGCATTCCCGGCAATCGCACGTCCATGCTGGTGGTGCCCATCGTCGCCGCCTTCGGCCTGCTGTGCCCGAAGACCTCGAGCCGCGC
>CAZWUP010000016.1:0-18967 GCA_964637045.1 uncultured Porticoccaceae bacterium
TCAACGCCTTCACCAACCCCGGCACCAACTCCTACAAGCGCCTGATCCCCGGCTTTGAAGCACCGGTCATGCTGGCCTACTCCGCCCGCAACCGCTCCGCGTCGATCCGCATTCCCTATGTGGCCTCCGCCAAGGGCAAGCGTATCGAAGCCCGCTTCCCCGACCCCATCGCCAACCCCTACCTGGCTTTCGCGGCCATGCTGATGGCTGGCCTGGACGGCGTGCAGAACAAGATCCACCCCGGCGACGCCGCCGACAAGGATCTCTACGATCTGCCCGCGGAAGAAGCCGCCGCCATCCCCCAGGTCTGCGGCTCCCTGCGGGAAGCCCTGGGCAACCTGGATAGCGACCGGGCCTTCCTGACCAAGGGCGGCGTGTTCAGCGACGACATGATCGATGCCTACATCGGCCTCAAGATGCAGGAAGTCTATCGCGTCGAGCACACCACCCACCCGCTGGAGTTCGACCTCTACTACAGCGTCTGATCCCCAGGGGTGAAACGGGCCCGCCATTTTTCGGAATGGCGGGCTTTTTATTTTCCCGGCAGAGGGCTAAGCTGCTGAAGAGGAACCACTATGGACGGCATCAGGGGCATGCGACCTGCAATCTACCTAGCACTGATCGGCGTAATCTGCACACTGCCCCTGACCGGCCACGGGGAGATTTACCGGGTGGTGGACCCGGTCACCGGCAAGGTGACCTTTACCGACAACCCGCCGGCGGATCACAAAAATGCCGAAAAACTCGACCTGCGGGCGCCCAACACCCAGCCGCCCACCGCGGTGCCGGAAGAGGATGCAACAAATGGGGAACAGGAGGCAGCCCCGGGCTATCAGAGCATCGAGATCCTCCAGCCAGAAAATGACGCCACGGTGCCTCCGGGCCAGCTGGATGTGGTGGTTCAAATCGCCATCACCCCCGAGCTGAGGGATGGCGACCAGGTGCGCCTGCTTATCAACGGCAAGCCCCAGGGGGCTCCAGCCTCCACCACCACCCTGGTGATCCGCGAGCTGATCAGGGGCTCCCACCGCATCGAGGCGCAGATCGTCAGCAGCACCGGCAAGGTACTGAAAACCAGCGACCCCGCCACCATTCACGTCAAGCGCGCCTCAATCAAGAACAACCCCAGCTGAACCACCAGCAGACGCCAAACCGGGCACCAAAGTGGTGCAGAAAGCCGACCCTCGGGCTACACTTTTAGTGCCTCAAGCCATTCCGCTGCCTGATTTCGTGCATCCCGTTGGCCTGATATTTGCTAAAAGCTTAGGGTTGGGCTCGCCCTGGCACCGCCAGAGAGCGTTGCGTCGCCACTGCCACCTGAAATGCACCCGCCGGGGGAAAGACTATCAACGACACTGAGCACGAACCACTGGAGCAGCTGCTCCTCGACAACCTGAGCACCTCGGTGCTGTTGCTCGACGCTGCCCTGACCGTGATCTACCTCAACCCCTCGGCGGAGAACCTGCTGGCGGTGAGCGCCAACCGGGTCCGGGGCACAGCGGCAGAGCTGCTGTTCGCCGGCTCCGACATGCGCATGGACACCCTCCACGGCGCCCTCGACAACGGCCGCCCCTATACCGAGCGCAAGGTCTCCCTGCTGCTGCCGGATCAGACCCACATCGTGGTGGACTACTCCGCCACCCCCGTGACCCGCGCCGGCGGCCGCATGCTGATCCTGGAAATGCAGGGCATGGACAGAATCATGCGCATCAACAAGGAAGAGGCGATGATCTCCGCCCACAAGACCTCAAAAAATCTGATCCGCGGCCTGGCCCACGAGGTCAAGAACCCCCTGGGGGGGATCCGCGGCGCCGCCCAGTTGCTGGCTGCGGAGCTGGAGGACAACGACCCGGAGTTGCGCGAGTACACCGACATCATCACCTCCGAGGTGGAGCGCCTGAGCAAGCTGGTGGACCGTATGCTGGGCCCCAACAAGCCAGGGCACATGACCCACGTCAATATCCACGCGGTCACCGAACAGGTGGCGACCCTGGTTCGGGCGGAAACCCAGGGGGAGCTGCCCATTGTCCGCGACTACGACCCCAGTATCCCCGACATCTACGGCGACAAGGAGCAGCTGATTCAGGCGGTGCTCAACGTGGTGCGCAACGCCATGCAGTCGCTGCGGGCCGCGGGCATGATCGGCAAGGGGGGCACCATCCAGCTGCGCACCCGCATCCAGCGCCATTTCACCATCGGCAAGCAGTACCACCGGGTGGTGTGCCGCCTGGACATTATCGACAACGGCCCGGGGATTCCCCAGGATATTGTCGAGCGCATTTTCTACCCCATGATCAGCGGCCGCGCGGAAGGCACCGGTCTCGGGCTATCCATTACCCAGTCCGCCATCAACCTCCATCGCGGCCTGATCGAGTGCGACAGCCGCCGCGGCCATACCCAATTCACCATTTACCTACCCATCGAAACTGACCATGACTGACCAAGCAACGATCTGGATTGTCGACGATGACCGCTCCATCCGCTGGGTGATGGAAAAGGCCCTCACCAGGCACAACTTCACCGTGCGCAGCTTTGAAGAGGCCGGCACCCTGCTGGACAACCTGGGCAGCGAGCGCCCGGAGGTGATCATCAGCGATATTCGCATGCCGGGCATCGACGGCCTCGACCTGCTGAAAACCATCCACGAGGAGTGCCCGGACATCCCGGTGATCATCACCACCGCCCACTCCGACCTCGACAGCGCCGTGGCCGCCTACCAGGGGGGCGCCTTCGAGTACCTGCCCAAACCCTTCGATATCGATGAGCTGGTGTCCGTCACCCAGCGCGCCATCACCTTTACCCGGGAGCAGAAATCCCCCCCGGAGCAGCGGGACGCCCCGGTGGCCACCGATATCATCGGCGAGGCGCCGGCCATGCAGGAGGTGTTTCGCGCCATTGGCCGCCTGTCGAAGTCCAATATCACAGTGCTGATCAACGGCGAGTCCGGCACCGGCAAGGAGTTGGTGGCCCGCGCCCTCCACCGCCACAGCCCCAGGTCACAGCAGCCCTTTATCGCCCTCAACATGGCGGCCATTCCCCACGACCTGATCGAGTCCGAGTTGTTTGGCCACGAGAAGGGGGCCTTTACCGGTGCCGCCCAGCGCCGCACCGGCCGCTTCGAGCAGGCCGACGGCGGCACGCTTTTTCTCGACGAAATCGGCGACATGCCCGCAGAGGCCCAAACCCGCCTGTTGCGGGTGCTGGCGGACGGCGAGTTCTACCGGGTGGGCGGCCACACGCCAGTAAAGGTCAATGTGCGCATTATCGCCGCCACCCACCAGAACCTGGAGGGGCTGGTGGCGGAACACCGCTTCCGGGAAGACCTGTTCCACCGTCTCAATGTGATTCGCGTTCACCTGCCCCGCCTCAGCGACCGCAAGGAGGACATTCCCAAGCTGGTGCAGTTCTTCCTCAAGCAGTCCGCCAAGGACCTGGATGTGGAGCCCAAGGTGGCGTCCCGGGAAGTGGAAATCTTCCTCAGCAATCAGCCCTGGCCGGGCAATGTCCGGCAACTGGAAAACACCTGCCGCTGGCTGACAGTAATGGCCTCGGGGCGTGAGATCCTGCTCTCCGACCTGCCCCCCGAGCTGATGCATCAGGACGCCGCCGCCACACCGGGCACAGCGGTGAGCGGCGGTGGCGACTCCTGGGAACAAAGCCTGCGACACTGGGCAAGGGCACAGCTGGACAGCGGCCGGGAGAAGATTCTCGACAGTGCGCTACCCGCCTTCGAGCAGGCCATGATCGAAGTGGCCCTGGACAAAACCGGCGGGCGCAAGAAGGAGGCCGCCGAACTCCTCGGCTGGGGCCGAAACACCCTCACCCGCAAGCTCAAGGAGCTGGGCATGGGGGACGACGACAGTCCCTAGCCGTCATTCCCCCAACGGAGAGGGCCCCTGCGGAGCGCTTCACTCAGGTGTGAAAAAGCTGTGTAGCAGCCCGGCCCCCCGGGCGAATGGCTCGGTGCCAGAGTTATCGCCCACAGAGTGGGCTCCTACCTGAATCCAACCGGCACAAAATCGCCTTGACGCCGTCATTCGCCCACAGAGTGGGCTCCTACGGGGGTGTCACTCAGGCGGCAAAGCACCGTGTGGGAGCCCGGCCCCCGGGCGAACAGCCCGGTGCCGGATTCATCGCCGGGTCTCCCCCTCCCCCAGGGCAACGGCAATTTTTGCCGCCAGCTCGGCGCGGCGATAGGGCTTGCCCAGCATCAAGGCGTCGGCGTCGAGGCGGCCGTGGTGGACAATGGCGTTATCGGTGTACCCGGAGGTGTAAAGCACCTTCAGCCCCGGGCGCAGGTCCTGGGCGGCCTCCGCCAATTGTCGGCCATTGAGGCCGCCGGGCATCACCACATCGGTAAACAGCAGGTCGATGTCGATGTCCCGGCCCAGAATCTCCAGGGCTTCCGGGCCATCCCCCGCCACCAGCACCCGATAGCCGAGTTCCGCCAGCTGGGCCGCGGCAAAGTCCTGTACCAGGGGGTCGTCCTCCACCAACAGAATGGTCTGGCGGCCGCCCTCGGGCGGTTCCGCGGATTTTTCTGGAAGCTCGCGACCCGCAACACTCCCGGACCTGGGCAGGTACATCTTCACTGTGGTGCCCTCCCCGGGCTCCGAATAGAGCTTGATATGGCCCTCCGACTGCTTGACAAAACCGTAGACCATACTCAACCCCAGGCCGGTACCCTTGCTTTTATCCTTGGTGGTATAAAAGGGCTCGAAAACCTTGGCCAACACCTCCGGCGGGATACCTGTGCCGGTGTCCGACACCGCCACCAGCACATAGTCACCGGGCGCCACATCCCCCTGGAGCCGGGTGTAGTCCAGGTCGAGGCAGACGTTGGCGGTCTCGATGGTGAGGCGGCCGCCACCCACCATGGCATCCCGGGCGTTGAGAGCCAAGTTGAGGATGGCGTTCTCCAGCTGTCCCGGGTCCACCAGGGCGGGCCACAGCCCCGCCGCCCGCACCACCTCGATGTCAACCTGCTCCCCCAGGGCCCGGCGCAACAGCCCCTCGATACCCGCCAGCAGCTGGTTGGCGTCCACCGCCTCGGGCGCCAGGGCCTGGCGCCGGGAAAAGGCCAGCAGCCGCTGGGTCAGTTCGGCTCCCCGCTGGGCCGCAGCGCCCACCATATCCGCCAGTGACTTGAGTTCCGGCGCTTGTGCCAGGGCCTCGCTGAGCAGATCGGCATTGCCGAGAATCACCGTCAGCAGGTTGTTGAAATCGTGGGCGACGCCCCCGGTGAGCTCCCCCACCACCTTGAGCCGCTCCGCCTGGGACAGCATTTCAGCCATTCTGCGGCTGTGGAGCATGCGCCCGAGATGGATGCAGACACCGTCCAGCAGCACCCTCTCCTCGGGAATGAAGGCCTCCTCCTCGGCACTGTCCGCCAGGAGGTAGCCCAGGGTCACCGACCCCAGTTGTCGACCGTCGGCAACAATGGCTCCACGCAGTGCGCAGGCGGGCTCCGTCCAGGTGTCACTGGTGTAGACCTCCCCCTCCACCTCGACCCGGGCCACCGCTGTCTCCGGTTGCTGAAGGCTGGCGGGCAGCAAGCGGGCAACCTGAGCGAGGACCTCGACCTGGGAAAGCTCAGCGCTGGTGGTGAGCTCCAGCACCTGGTAGAGACAGCGCAGCTCCTTGACCCGCTCCGCCAGCTGGAGCTCCGCGAGTTTGCGCTCGGTGATATCCTGGGACACCCCCACATGGCGCACCACGCGGCCGCTGCCGTCCTCCACCGGGTAGCCGCAGTCGAGGATCCAGCGCAGCTGACCGTCGGGGCGGACGATGCGAAATTCCACCGCGTAACTCTCCCCATCCAGGGATTCAAGGGTCTTGCGCACCCGCTCCCGGTCCCCTGGGTAAATAGCGTCGTAGAGCTTCTGAGGGTCCGCTAAAAACCCGTCCCGTGGACGCCCCCAAATACCCTCAAAGGCGGGGCTGATATACAGCATCCGCAGCCTTTCCGCATCGCTTATCCAGAAGACTTCGGCAATCCGGTCCACCAGCAGGCGGAACCGCTCGTCGCTCTCCCGCAGGGATGACTCCGCCCGGTGGCGCAGCTCCGCCATCCGGTTGAAGGAGGCCGCCAGCTCGCTGAACTCGTCCCTGCCCGCCAGGGGGATGCGGGTATCCAGGTCGCCGGAGGCAAAAGAGTGAAGCCCCGCTTCCAGGGTTTGCAGGGGGGCGCCAATACGGCGCTGGACCAGGCCGAAGGCGACGGCACAGAGGGCGACAAACAGTGCGGTGGCCAGTGCCAGCACCATCAGGGACACCAGCAGGGCGCGGGCCAGGGCATTGTTGCGATCATCCAGTATTGCCCCCAGGACCTCCGCCAAACCGGCCTCGTGGATCTGCAGCTGGCGGGTGAGGGGCAGCGGGATTTCCCCCTCCCCACTCGGTGCAGATTCGCTGGCCAGCGGCTCCTCCACGGGCAGCAGATTGCTGAGGTGAACGATCTCCGCCAGGTGGTTGATGGCGGCCGCCGCCGAGGGGTGCCCGACAGCCCGGAACCCCTGCTGGAGGGCCAGGGCATCGCGCCGGATCGCCGCCGTGATGGCGGCATCCCGCCGCTGCAGGGTGGCGTAGTCGATGGCGATGCGCAGTTGCTCGTTGGCCCGGCGCAACTCTGCCAGCTGGCGGATCTCGGCGATATCGGTGGACACCGACCGCCACACCCAAGCGCCCAAACCGGCAAGCGCCAGGACCCCGATCAGGGCACCGTAGAGGCACAGGTTTACCAGGGTTCGCAGTTTCACGGCAGGACGGTCTCCGGGGGGCGGTGAATACCGTCCGCCAGTTGCAGATGTCCGCTGGCCCCCCGCCCCAGGGGAGCGGCGTCGAGGTAGCGCCGGGGCGGCGGCGCCTGCCACCCGGCACGCTCGGGGCGTGCCCCCCACGTGAACCGGGCAGCCATGTTCGCCGCCACCCCTGCCCGCGGGACGGGTAGCTGGCGGCGCATGTCGATTATGATCTGCCTTCCTTGAGTCCCCATGGTGGTTGCTCGCTATGGACCCGGACGGGTGGAGGATATCACCTGTCGCGGCGCAAATCCGCCACCCCCTATCTTGCGTTGTCGATATACCGGCACAGCTGTGCCGCGCCCTCGGCAATGCGCGGCGTATGACGGTGGAGCAGATCGGGGTCGATCACATACAGCTGGCGGTTGGCCACCGCGCTGATGGCGGGCCACTGCAGCCAGTCGTCCACCCAGTCCGGGGGCACGCCGTCGGCCTCGCTGATAACGATCACCTCGGGGTCTTTCAGCAACACCGCCTCCAGGCTGGTGTTGACCACCAGGGAGGGCGCCTCGGCAAAGATATTCACCCCGCCGCACAGGCGAATGATATCCGTCACCAGATGCTCGCCGTTGAGGGTGATCATGGGCTGGTTCCAGATCTGCTGAAACACCCGCACCGGCGGACGCTGGCTGTAGGTGTGGCGCAGTTGATCGATACGGGCATTGAAGTCGCCGATTACCGCCGCCGCCTGGCGCTCCCTGGCCACCAGCACCCCCAGCCGGGCCAGGTCGGCGGGAATATCCTCCAGGGTGCGGGGCTCCTGGACAAATACCGGCAGGCCAAGGGCTTCCAGCCGCGCCGCCACTTGGTCGCCATTGCCGCTGCGCCACACCACCACCAGGTCCGGGTCCAGGCGCAGCACCACTTCGTAATTGATCAGGCTGCTGCTGCCCACCCGGGGGATGGCCGCGGCGGCGTCCGGGTAATCACTCCACTCCACCGCCCCCACCACCAGCCCGCCGGCACCAATGGCAAACAGCTGCTCGGTAATGTGGGGGCTGAGGCTGACGATACGGGTTGCCGGCTGCGCCAGCTGAACGGCCCTGCCCCGGGCATCGGTGACCGGGGGCAGCTGGGCATGGGCCGCCACCGCCAACCCCAGCAGCCCGGGCAATGCCCACCGCAACAGCCTCATCGCGGCGCCACCCAGAGATCCCCGGTGACACTGCTGTGCTGGATGCTCACCGCCACCTGGAACACCTCGCTTACCAGCGCTTCCGTCAACACCTGATCGGCACTGCCATGGGCCGCCACCCGGCCGCAGGACAACAACAGCAGGTTGTCGGCACAGCGGGCGGCCATGGTGAGGTCGTGGACCACCAGCACGATGCCGATACCCTGGCGGGACAGCTGTTTCACCAGGCCCAGGGTGAGCTGCTGGTGGGCCATGTCGAAGGACGCCGTGGGCTCGTCGAGGATCAGCAGCCGTTCCGTTGCCCCATCCGGGTCCCAGATCTGCGCCAGCACCCGGGCCAGCTGGACCCGCTGCTTTTCCCCACCGGACAGCTGGGTGTAGATGCGCTGCAGCAGATGGCCGCCATCCACTGCCTGCAGGGCCTCGCGCACCACCTCCAGATCCCGCCGCAGGCCGGTGCGGTGGGGGGTGCGGCCCAGCATTACCACCTCTTCCACGGTGAAGGGAAAGGACAGGGTCGCCGCCTGGGGCAGCACCGCCATGGAGCGGGCCTTGTCCTCACCCCGCCAGGCCCCCACCGGCCGCCCGTTGAACAGCACGGCACCGGCAGTGGGCGCGGTATCGCCACTCAACAACCGCAACAGGGTGCTTTTGCCCGCGCCGTTGGGGCCGATGATGGCCAGCACCTCGCCGTCCGCCACCCGGAAGCTGATGTCCGCCAGCAGCGGCACCTGGCCGATGCGCAGGGAGACCGAATCCACCCTCAGGCTCACGGCAGCACGCCTCCATAGCGGTGGCGGCGCTGCTGAATCAGCAGGGAGACAAAGAAGGGCGCCCCCAACAGAGCGGTAAGCACCCCGGTGGGCAGTTCCGCGGGCAGGAACAGGACCCGCGCCAGGGTGTCGGCGACCACCATAAACAGCGCCCCCAACAGCAGGGCGTTGGGAATCAGATGACGGTGGTCCGGGCCGATCAGCAGCCGCACCCAGTGGGGCACCATCAGGCCGACGAAGGCGACGATCCCCGAGGTGGCCACCGCGATGCCCACCCCCAGAGCGGTGATCAGAATCACCCGGCGCTTGAGCCGCTCCACATCCACCCCCAGATGGCGAGCCTCCGACTCCCCCAGCAGCAGGGCGTTAAGTGGGGCGCTCTGGCCCGGTAGGTAGAGGCAGATCACCCCGGCGGCAAAGGCCACCAGAGAGACCCGCTGCCAGCTGGCGCCGTCCAGGCTGCCCATCTGCCACAGACTGATACGGCGCAGCATGTCGTTGTCGGCAAAAAAGCCGAACAGGCTGTTGAGGGCCCCCGCCAGGGCACTGATGGCGATGCCCGCCAGCAACATGGTGGACACCGAGGTGCCCTGGTCCGTGGTGGCCAACTTGTACACCAGCAGCACCGCGGCGAAACCGCCGAGAAAGGCCCCCAGGGATACCAGGGAGATCCCCAGCCAGGAGGAGGACAGGAAGATGCTGCTGAACACCACAACAAAGCCCGCCCCCGCCGAGGCGCCGCTGGCCACGCCGATCAGGGACGGGTCCGCCAGGGGGTTGCGGAACAGGCCCTGCATGGCTGCTCCGGCGCCGGCGAGAATCACCCCGATCAGCGCCGCCAGCAGCAGCCGCGGCAGGCGGATGGCGAACAGGATCAGGCTGTCCCGGCCCTGGGGGCCGCCGTTGACGGTGCTGGCGATGGCCTGCCACACATCCACGGGGGTGAGAAACACCGGGCCACACATCAGTCCCAGCAGCGCCGCCACGGGCAGGGCCAGCCAGAGGGCCAGGCGCAAGTGACTGGGCCGCAGCGGGCGCACGCCGTCAGCTACCCTGGCCCGGCATCAGTAATCCACACCCTTGCGGGCCTTCACGCCGTGGTTGTAGGCGTGCTTGATCTCCTTGAGCTCGGTGACCGTATCGGCGATATCCCTCAGCCCCTGGCCGCCGCCGCGGCCCGTCACCACCACCGACTGCTGGGCGGGCCGATTGGCCAGGGTCGACAACACCGCCTCCTCGTCCAGGTAGCTGTAGGCCAGCATATAGGTGAGTTCGTCCAGCACCACCAGGTGGTAGCTGGGGTCGCGAAGCATCAGCTCGGCCCGCGCCCAGGTGGCCTCGGCGGCATCGATATCCTTCTGGCGGTCCTGGGTGTCCCAGGTAAAGCCGGTGCCCATCTGGTAAAAATCCACCTCCGGGCACTGCTCCCGCAGGTAGATCTCTTCCCCCGACAGCTGTTGCCCCTTGATAAACTGGATCACCCCCACCTTGTAACCATAGCCGAGGCTGCGCATCACCATGCCGAAGGCGGAACTGCTCTTGCCCTTGCCGTTGCCGGTGAGCAGGATCATCACCCCGCGCTCCTCGTCGGCGGCGGCGATATGGCTATCCACCTTGTCCTTCAACTTTTGCATTTTGCGCTTGTGGGCGTCACTTTTGTCGGTTTCGGTCACGGGCAAGTCCTCTAGAAACGGAATTCAACGCTGAGGGTGGCATTTTCTTCGGGTGATGGGTAGTAGGCGGGCACCCCGAAGTAGGTCACCAGCTCGCTGTACTCCTCCCCGAGGATATTGTTGAGGCGCAGTTTCAGCAGCAGGTCGCCGAGGCTGTAGGTGGCCGCCAGGTTGTAGGTTTTGTAGCTGCCGATCTCCCCGGCGGACGCCAGCATATCCACCGCCACCGAGCCGGCGTAAACGGCTTCGGCATGGAGCTGCAGATCCGCGGTGGCGTCCCAGGATGCCACCAGCTTGGCCAGCTTCTCCGCCACCCCGGGCACCCGGTTGCCGTTGACTGCGCCGCTGTCGAACTCGGCCGCCATGGTGGTGACACTCGCCCGCAGGTCCAGGTTGTCGAGCATCTGCCAGCCGCCGTCCAGGGTCAGGCCCCGGCGCCGGGTGTCGGCGAAATTGACATTGGCGAAGGTGGCCACATCGTAGCCGATTTCATCCTCGATGGCGTGATCGAAGAGGGACAGGCCGAGGTCGACGGCGGCCAGCTGCCACTCCCCACCAAGCTCCCAGGCCACCCCCTCCTGGGGCTTGAGGGCCACCACATTGCCGAGGAAATCCACATTTTCGTCCGCCAGAGGGAAGCGAAAGGTCTCGTCCCTGTTGAGGTAGATCCTCAGGGTTTCGGAGAGGCGGTACGAGGCCCCCAGCTGGCGGACGCTGACGCTGTCGTCGTAGCTGGCGGTGAAGTAGCCGCCGTCCACATCCACATCCAGCTTGGCGTGACGGTAGCCGGCGGACAGCTGGAGGGTCTCGGTGAGGGAGTAGAGGGTCTGCAGGTAGTGGCTGCGGCGGTCGTGGCTGTGTTCGCTGGCGCTGAGGCCAAAGGCGGAGGTGACCGCCAGCTGGTAGTCGTAGTTTTCGATATCACTGCCCAGGGTGACCCGCCAGTCCCCCAGCTTGAACACCAGCCTGGGGTCGAGGGCTTCCACCTCCCGGGACTGGCGGGTATGGCTGGCGCCAAAGGACAGGGACTGGCCGGCGATGGCCACGTCCTCGTCCCGCTCGGACCAGGACACCAGCAGCTCCGCCAGCTCGCCAAACCTGTGGTCGACACCGGCGCGGTGAAACCTGCTGTCGATGGCGTAGTCGTTGAAGCTGTTGCCCGCCTGGCGGCGGTCGGCGGCGAGTTCGAAAGCCATCAGCGCACCGGGCAACAAATAGTCGTTGGCGGTGTCCTGGAGCTCGACAAAGGCGCGGCCACTGCCGTAGGTGTAGCCCGCCTCGCCCCGCAGATTGCGGTAGTCGATGTCGGTCCTGTCCCGGTAGCCGTTGGCGGTCTCGACGCGGCCGCTGACCCGGTAGTCGAGGGCGCCGAAAGCGCCGCCGTAGCCGACCTGGCCGTGGTAGGCATCGTAACTTCCCAGGCCCAGGGCCAGGGTGCCCCCCGGCTCGCCCCCCTGGCGGGTGATGACATTGATGACCCCACCCACCGCCTGGTCGCCGAACAGCACGCCGGCGCCCCCTTCGAGAATTTCGATGCGCTCCACATCCTTGAGCACAATGGTCGTCAGGTCCGGGTCGGAGAGGTCGGAATTGTTGAGCTTGCGGCCGTCCACCAGAATCAGGGTGTTCTGACCTCCGGCAACGCCGCGGGCGGCAATGCTGACAAAGCGCCCGTTGCCGATGCCGTCACGCACCTGTACCGAGCCCTCGCTGCGCAACAGCTCCGCCACCGAGCGGGCGGCGCTGCGCTGAATTTCCTCGCCGGTGATTACCCGAATGCGCAGTGGAACCTTGTCGATGCTGTAGGCCGAGCGGGTGGCGGTGACCACCACCTCTTCTTCCAAATGGGGAACCGCAAAGGCCGACGCGGCGGCGCTGGCCAGCACCATGGCCGAGATACGTGTGAAGTGTTTCATGGGTTTTTCCTGTTCGTCAGAGACATCAAAACGAAAGCAGGAAGGAACTGGTGTGGTGAGGCAGCATGACTGGCAACTGTTCACCGACAAAGCCCTCCGCTCTATCGTTGCACAACACTGGTCAGGCCGGTTTCGGGCTCACAGCTCAGCTGTTTACCGTTGCGGGGGCAGCGCAGGATTGGCATCCGCCAGCCAATAACATGGCGGATGCGCACCTTGACTTCCCGTTTAACCCTCTCCAACCGCGCTTGGCGACGCGGTGAAAGGGCACCTGATGCAGGGAGCGGGATTCTAGCAGGGGATGGACAAAGTATCTACGGCGACAATCTTCAGGCGACGGCGACAACCCGCAGGCGGCGCACCCGGCCGCCGGGCAGCGGCCAGTCGATGACGCCGCCCACCGGGAGACCGATAAGGGCACTGCCCACCGGCGACAGCACCGATATGCGCAGGGCGTCCACATCCGCCTCCCGGGGATAAACCAGGGTGACCGTGGTCTCCGCCCCGGAGTCCAGGTCGGAGAAGGTCACCCGGGAGTGCATGGCGACGGCGCCGGCCGGGGTGTCATCGGCGACAATTTCGGCGCGGGCCAGTTCTTGCTCCAGGGCGGCGGCGGCCGGGGTATCGCTATCTTCAATCAGCGCCATCAGGCGGCGGTAGTCGCCTTCGCTAACGGTGAGGCTGGGGTTTGGCATGGTGTTCATGATCACTCTCACTAGGGGCTCCGACCACGCACAGGGTGGCCGGGGCAATGTTCAATGGGTCCGGGTACGACAAGTGTCAGCCACCACTGCAGCGGCCAATGGTTCTTTCAGAGCTGGCGGGCGGGTGACGAAAAAGGGTGCCTTGCGGGGTGGTGAGCGATCAAGACGGCAGGATTCTCAATCGCCCACAAAAAGAAAGACACAGCCGGTCCCCTGGCTTCGCGAGCCGGTGGCGGTGGGCTGGTGTCGTGCTGCGGTGCTGGTCATGGGGGGACCATACCATCACCAGCGGACGCCGTGAAGCCCGGGCGACGGACGGGGAGAGTCACCCGCACCTCGAGCCCCCCCAGCGGGCCGCTGGCCAGGACGAGATCACCACCCCAGGCGTCGACCATATCGCCGACAATGGCGAGCCCCAGGCCTTGACCAGCGACGGTTTCATCGAGGCGCTGGCCGCGTCTCAGCACCTTTGCCCGCAGGTCCGCGTCGGGGATACCCGGGCCATCGTCCGCCACCGCCAGCAGCCAGCTGCCACCTTCGGCGCGAATGGTCACGGCAACCCGGCCCCGGGCCCATTTGTAGGCATTGTCCAGCAGGTTGCCAAGCAGCTCCAGGATGTCGGCCCGATCAAAGGGTAGCCGCAGATCCTCGGCGGCATGCCAGGACACCGCCAGGTGACGGCCATGGGCCTGTTCCAGGGCCCCGACAAGCCCGGGCAAATCCCTCGCCGGAACAAAGGGTTCCCCGACACCACCGCCGATACCCCCCTGAATCTGCCCCAGCTCCCGCAGGATGCGCTTGTCGATCTGGTGCAGCTGTTCCCTTAGGGCATGGTATAGCTCCGGTTGGCGGCGGATATCCTCCCGCTCCACCAGGGTGTACAGCACCGCCAGCGGTGTTTTCAGGGCGTGGCCGAGATTGCCGAGTGCCTTGCGGGAGCGCAGCAACGCCAGGCGGATTTCCTCCAGCAGGTGGTTGATCTGGCTGATCATTGGCAACAGCTCCAGCGGCCCCTGTTCGTCAAGGGCCTGGCGTTCACCCTTCTGGATTGCCGCCACCTGGCGGCGCACCCGGGCCAAGGATTGGAGGCTGTGGCCCATCCACAGATAGAGTGCCACCAGCGCGAGGGACAGGGCGACCGCCCAGGCGAGGGTGAAAATCAGCAAAAGGCGCCGGAATTCCGTCCGCAGCGGCGCGATATCCGTTGCTGCAGTGATGGCCAGGGGCTGGCCAAACCGGCGGAACTTCCGGGTCAGCACCAGCAACTGCTGATCCGCAGGCCCCGCCAGCTCAACCACGGGTCCGCGTTGGGAAGATTCCGGAACTGCCAACTCCCAATCCCACAGCGAGCGCGAGCGCCAGCGCCCGGCGCTGGAGTCAATCACGAAATACTCTCCCGACAGCGGCCGCTTGTAGGCGGTGTCAACACGAGTGGTGTCGAGATAGATACCTTCCGCTCCCAGGCTGACCGCCGCCACCAACCGCTCCACCGCATCGCGGATGCTGCGCTCGGCGATGCGGCTCTGAAATTCCGTCACCAACAGCCAGGCGCCCGCAGTGGTCGCCGCCCCCAGAGCCAGCAACACCAGGGCGGTGACAACAGCGAGCTGACGGCGCAGGGAAGGGGCGCCGGCAGTGCGCCACAACCGCCCTTTCACGCCATCCCACCGCGAAAAATATAACCCTGACCGCGCCTGGTCTCGATGACATTTTGGCCCAGTTTCAACCGCAGACGGCGGATCTGCACCTCGATCAGATTGTCGGAGCGGTCGCTGTCCTGAGTGTACAGGTGGTCGGCAAGCTGGGACTTGGACAGGATGCGGCCCGGATTGAGCATAAGGTAGCGCAGCAGCCTGAATTCGGCGCCAGTGAGCTCAACCTCCCCCAACAGGCCCCGCGCCCTCTGACGGGCCTCATTCAGCAAGATGCCGTGTACCTCCAGCTCAGGGGCCGCCTCGGCGCCATGGCTGCGGCGGACCAGCGCGCGCAGCCGCAGCACCAGCTCATCCGGGTGGAAGGGCTTGCCCAGATAGTCGTCTGCCCCCGCTTCCAGCCCGGCGATGCGGTCGCTCCAGGTGTTGCGCGCCGTAAGCACCAGCACCGGCAACCTGAGCCTGGCTGACCGCCACTCCCGCAGTACTTCCAGCCCGCTCCTGCCCGGCAGCCCAAGGTCCAGAATGGCGACGTCGTAGGCCTGGGCAACACCTGCCCGGGCGGCGTCGCGACCGTCCACCAACCAGTCACAGGCATAGCCCTCCCGGCGCAGGCGCTGCTGAAGCTCCTCCGCCAGGGGCACATTGTCCTCCACCAACAGTAGCCGCATCAGTCTTCCAGCTCGTCCTCGAGTACCGCGCCGGTGCGGGCATCCAGCTCCAGCTCCCGGACCTGGTCAGTGGCGGTGAGAATCTCGAGCTCGTAGAGATAGCGGCCGTCATCCTCTTCCAGCTCCACCTCCAGGATCCGCGAGTCCGGATGGCGCTCCGTCACCAGACTGATGATTTCCTCGAAGGGAAGCAGCTGGCCTTGGCGACGCAGTTCGAGAACCCGATCGTGGCTGAGCTCGCTGGCACTGGCACCCGGAAAGACCAGGGACAGCGCACAGCACAGCCAGCGCCCGGCATCAGTCATCACTGTCCTGGCGGTTCTTCAACACTTCTCCACTCTGGGCATCGAGATGCACATCCCACTCCACCTTGTTGGCGTCCCGCAGTTCGAGTTTGTAGATGTACTTACCATACTGGTTTTCCAGCTCGGTCTCGACCACTTCCGCTTCGGGATGCAACGCCAGAGCGAGGCCGTTGAGCTCGCGGAAATGTTTGATGGTGCCCTGCTCCACCAGCTCTACCGCCTTGTCGGGGCCCAGGTCATCGCTGGCGAGGAGCGGGGCGGCAGCGCCGAAGGATGCGGCAATCATTGCCAGGGTAATAAGTTTCATGGTACTTCCTCAATAGTGTCGGTTGAAGCCCTAGTTTACTGACCCACGCTGAATTGAAACTGAATTTACGGCGCCTTGCGCTGCCCTTGTGTCGCCGCAATTAGCCCCCATACTGTACCTATAATCTTCAACATCCCAGGAGCCACCACATGCTATGCCCCGCCTGCAAGACCACCAACCTGATAATGTCCGACCGCCAGGGTGTTGAAATTGATTACTGCCCCGACTGCCGCGGAGTGTGGCTGGACCGCGGCGAACTGGACAAAATCATCGAGCGCAGCGCCACCTTCACGTCCCCGCCACCACCGCCGGGCGGCCAGCGGGAGCAAAGACCACCCCAGGGCGGCCACTATCAGGACCACAGGGGTCACCCGCAGCGCAAGAAGAAGAGCCTGCTCGGCGAACTCTTCGATTTTTAGACTTTTGACAGCAGTGTTCTGCACCCTGGAGGTCAACCATTTCCAGCGACAACAAGTTCTGGCCGCCGCCGCTCCAGGTCACCGCGGACGGCGAACCCCGCAAGACGGGCTTTGAGCTCGAATTCGGCAATGTCACCGTCCAGGAAACCGCCGAGGCCCTGGCCAAACGGCTGGGGGGCAGGCTGACGGAGGACAACCCCTTTGTCTTTACCCTCAGCGGCTCCAGCATCGGCAAGGTGCGTATCGAGCGGGACGCGGAGCTGCTCAATAGCGTCAAGTACCGGGAGGTGCTGGCCAGGTTCAATATCGATTTTGACCAGGGCACCCTGGCCAGGGAGCTTGAACAGGGGGTGGACAGGCTGAGCAGCCGCCTGGTGCCCTGCGAGATCGTCACCGAGCCGCTGGCGTTTTGCGACTTTGCCAAACTCAACGAGGTTGTGGCGGTTCTCGATGGGCTGTGTGCCCAGGGCACCCAGGAATCCCTGATCTTTGCCTACGGAACCCACATCAATCCGGCGGTGCCCGACCTCGCAGCGGACACCATCACCGGTTATCTGCAGGGTTTTTTGCTGATTTACGACTGGATCGTGAAGGACTCGGGCACGGATTTTTCCCGCCGCCACTTCACCCGCTTTATCGACCCCTATCCGGCGGGCTACCGAAACAAAGTCCTCGCCAAAGACTACCGGCCGAACGCCAGCCGGCTGATCGCCGACTACCTCACCGACAACCCCACCCGCAACCGGGCCCTGGACATGCTGCCCATGTTCTGCGAAATCGATGAGCAGCAGGTGCTTGCGGGAGTCGTCAGCGGAGAACGGTCGCTGATCAAGAAGCGCCCCACCTTCCACTACCGCCTGCCGGACTGCCGGGTGGGCGACCCCGAGTGGTCCATCGCCAGCGAGTGGAACCGCTGGTGGTACGTGGAGGTGCTGGCCCACCGGGACGAGTTGCGCCGCCAGCTGCTGGATCGCTGGCAGCGTTACCAGACCGACACTCTGTTCAGTACGGACAGCGGCTGGGTCGAGATAGTGGCGGAGTTTCTGGCGACAGAAATCGAGCACCCCTGACGCCATGAGCAACCGCCCGGTGATCGCCGTCACAGGCCCCAGCAGGGGTGGCTTTATGCCCTGGCTGATGACCTGGCTGGCGGTGACCCGGTGCGGGGGCAAGGCGGTGCGCCTGCACCCGCGGAACCACTCCGGCGAGATGGCCTTCGACGGCCTTATCCTCGGGGGCGGCACGGATATCAGCCCCGAACACTACGGCGAGGAACTGGCCCAGCTGAGCGCTGACAAGGGGCCACCCCCGCTGGGGGAACGGCTGCTAAACCTGGTGATCTTCCTGTTCCGGTTGCTGTTCAGCATCAAGTTTCGCCAGCCACAACAGGATGCCGAACGGGATACCATGGAGAAGTCCCTGTGCCGGGAGGCAGTTTCGAAACAGCTGCCCATCCTGGGTATCTGCCGCGGCGCCCAGATGATCAACGTGTGCCTGGGGGGCAGCCTGCACCAGGATACCCGGGACTTCTACACCGAGACCCCCCATCTCCACAGCATCCGCCCCATCAAGCCCATCACCCTGGAGGGCCACAGCAAGCTGGCGAAAATCCTCGCCAGGGACGAGCTGCGGGTCAACGCCCTCCACAACCAGGCGGTGAACACCCTGGGGGACAACCTGGTGGTCAGCGCCCGGGATGCCAACGGCATCGTCCAGGCCATTGAGCACAGCAGCGCCCCCTTTATCATCGGTGTCCAGTGGCACCCGGAGTACCTGCCCCGCCAGCCGAGCCAGCGGCGCCTGTTTGCCGAACTGGTCCGCGCCGCCGGAAAATAATAGCCACCCCCCTGGAGGACCCTCGCGAGTGTCCGGCTCGGCGCACCGCCTCTGTTACAATGCCGACATCACTCAGGAAAACCCAACATGGCCGATATCGGACGCTACAACACCTTGCCGATCACCAAACAGGTGGCCTTTGGCCTGTATCTCGACGGCGGCTACTACGGTACCGCCACTGGCGAAATTCTGTTGCCCAAACGCTATATTCCCAAGGATACCCCCTGCGAGGCGGGGGATACCCTGGAGGTTTTTATCTACCTGGACAGCGAAGACCGGTTGCTTGCCACCACCCGGCAGCCCAGGGTCCAGGTGGGGGAATTCGCCAGCCTCAAGGTCAAGGAAGTCACCCCGGTGGGCCTGTTCCTCGACTGGGGACTGGCCAAGGACCTGCTGCTGCCCCACTCCGAACTCAAGCGCCCGCTGGCGGCGGGGGACTACTGCCTGGTCTACGTCTACCTTGACGACAAAACCCGCCGCATCACCGCCACCACCTATCTGGACCGCCACCTGGATGTGGAGCCCGCCAGTTACCGGGTTGGCGATGGGGTGGACCTGCTGGTGGCAGCCCGCACCGATATCGGTTTCAAGGCCATCGTCGACAACCGCCACTGGGGGCTGATCCACAACAACGATGCCTTCAAGTTTCTGCGCAGCGGGATGCGGGAGCGGGGCTTTATCAAGGAAGTGCGGGACGACGGCAAGCTCAGCCTGAGTCTACAGCCTCCGGGGAGTGCGGGCCGCGACGCCCTGCAAACGCTGATTCTGGAAAAACT